>CAYYBZ010000051.1:6252-9318 GCA_964470285.1 uncultured Oligoflexia bacterium | reverse complement strand
TCAGAAATATGGAGTAAACCATCCTTGCCGGGAAGGATTTCAACAAAAGCTCCGTAATCTGCGAGGTTAACTATTTTACCTGAAACCTTTGAACCGACCGGATACTTCTGCGAAATATCTACCCAAGGATCTTCAGTAACCTGCTTAAGACCCAGTGAAACCCTGTTTTTTTCCTGATCATACTTTAAAACCTTTACTTCAATTTCCTGACCGAAAGAAACAAGCTCGGAAGGATGATTAACTCTCTTCCAAGACATATCCGTAATGTGTAAAAGACCGTCGACTCCGCCAAGATCTATGAAAACACCGTAATCGGTAATATTCTTTACCGTACCCTTCATTATATTGCCGTCTTCCAAATTGGCAATCGTTTCTTCTCTCATGGACTCTCTTTCCTTTTCGAGAATAGCCCTTCTTGAAAGGACTATATTGCCCCTTTGCTTGTTGAATTTTATGATTTTAAACTGGAATGTTTTTCCTATAAGCGAATCCATGTCTCTTACGGGAGCCAAATCGATTTGGGAACCGGGCAGGAAAGCCTTTACTCCTATATCTACCGAAAGACCGCCCTTAACCTTGTCTATTACTCTGCCTTCTACTACATCACTCTTTTCACACGCAAGGGCAACTTCATCCCATATCTTCAGCCTGTCGGCCTTCTCTTTTGAGAGTTCGACAAGACCGTCATCGTTTTCTATGTTTTCTATATAAACATCTATCGTATCACCGATCTGTGCGTCAATTTCCCCTTTCGTATTAACAAATTCGGAAAGTTCAATCTGCCCTTCCGATTTGTAACCGATATCAACGATTGCATAATCCTTGCTGACATGAACTATTTCTCCGCTTACAATTTCTCCGGGAGTTACCTGTTTTTCGGCTTTAATACTCTGTTCGTATAGCTCAGCAAAGCTTTCAATTCCTCCCTCTTTTTTTGTTGTGTCGTTTCCTTCCATCATAAAATTTTACTTTTCCTCACTTTCATTTAGATTTCCGTACCTTATATATTAGTACGGATAAAGAATTGGTGGTTTTTATATGTTTTTGCCAAAAATGTCAATATATATCGAGCTTTGCTGCTAAACGGCAAACGCCTGAAAAAACACTTGACTTTATAGGCACTTGTTATAATAATGCCGCCCTTGAAATTAAAGTAACTTACCGGAGTAAAAATGAAGAAAAATATATCTGCTCAGAAAAGACAAAGACAGAATGAAAAGAAAAGACTGGCGAATAAACATTATAAAACCCTCTACAAAAACACCGTTAAAAGATTAATGGATGTAGCCAAATCAAAGAAAAAGAAGGAAGCAGAAAAACTCCTCAACGAAACGGTCTCTGTAATCAATAAAGTAAGAATAAAGGGAATCATTCATAAAAATACAGCCTCCAGAAAAATCTCACAGCTTACAAAACTCGTAAGCACGCTTTAAAAAACCCTGAAACCTGACTGCTCACGCGTTAGCTATATCCAGACAAAGTTTTTCAATCAGAAGTTTTTTGGAGATGTTAATGCTTTTTAGTTCCAGATCTGCTTTTGCCAGCAGAGATATGACCTTTGATAAAGAAGCATAGGAAACGGCTTTCGCATGTTCCGTATATTTCGGCAGAAAGTACGGACTGATTCCGCAAAAAGAGGATATCTCGGCTCTGGGCATGCCTGTTTTAAGACCCTTTTTAACTTTCCATAAGATCCTGTAATGCCTTGAAAGCATAGCTATGATTCTTCCGGGCATTTCACCTGAGCGGATTATTTTTTCAAGCATTCTAAGCCCGTCTTTAAGATTTTTTCCGCTTAGTGAATCTATAAATGCAAAAATTGTTTCAACCTTGGTATCGGAAACAAGGTCATCAACATCCTTAAGCGTAATATCTTTTCTTTCACCTACATAAGAAGCCAGCTTTGCGATCTCATTGTCAATTTTTTTAAGATCGGTTCCCACAAAATTTACAAAGTACTCGGCAACTCCTGGCTTGACTGTTTTTCCGTAATTGGAGGCGATTTCCTTTACCCAATAGGGGATTTGCTTTTCATAAGGATCCTTAAAATCTACAGATACTCCGTTCCCGACGGCAGCCTTACTAAGTGAAGCCGGAATTTTCCCATCCTTAAATTTAAGTACTAAAACCGTGCTTAAAGAAGGATTCTTCACATAATCTTTTAGAACGGTTTCTTCCTTGGTTTTTGTTTTGGGACTTTTGAAATTATCTACCACTACGAGCCGTGAATCGGAAAATGCAGGGAGCTGATTTGCACTGTCAATGATTTGAGAAAGCTTTTTGCCGGAAAAATCAATTGCCTCAAAATTGAAATCCGTAAGATTATCGGCAAAAACACTGAGCTTTATTCCGGCAAGAAATTTATCCCAGAAATACTGATTTTGGCCGGCACAGAAAACCAGGGGTATTCGCCTACCCTTTTCGAAATGCTTTAGCATGGAAGAGTAATTCTCCATCAATACTATCTCACGACTACGTTTACGAGTTTGTTAGGTACAATGATTATTTTCGCAACATTTTTGCCGTTTGTAAATTTTTTAACCTTTTCATCCTCCATCACCCTTGATTTCACAAACTCCTCAGCCGAATTGACGGGGACAGTAACCTTGCTCCTGAGTTTTCCGTTAACCTGGACAACGAGCTCGACCGAATCAACTTTTAGAAATTTTTCATCATAACTGGGCCACCAGACATTTATAAGACTTTTTTGGAAACCCATCTCTTCCCAAAGCTCATCGCATATGTGAGGCGCGAACGGAAAAAGAATAATAACACTTATTACGGCAGCCTCCCTTAATATCGACTTCATTACGACATCAGTTTCATCGTAAGAATCTTTAGCCTGATAAACTGCATTTATTAATTCCATAATAGAGCTAATAGCTGTATTAAAGTGAAATCTCTCAATATCCTCGGTCACTTTCTTGATTGTAAAATGAACCTTCCCCAGGAGCTTTTTATGGTCTTCTTCCAGAACTGAATCGGCATCCTCCCAGTTATTTTGGTACCCTTTTACATCCTGCCAAATACCTGCTATGAGCCTGTAAACCCTTCCCAGGAAACGAT
>CAYYBZ010000051.1:2769-6242 GCA_964470285.1 uncultured Oligoflexia bacterium | reverse complement strand
AACTCCCTGGTCTGACCAGTCAAGGTCCTTTTCAGGCGGAGCGGCAAAAAGAAGAAACATTCTTGCCGTATCTGCGCCGTATTTTTTAACCATATCGTCAGGATCAACCACATTTCCCTTTGATTTTGACATTTTCTCACCGCCCTTTATAACCATTCCCTGCGTGAGCAGTTTTGCAAAGGGCTCGTCAAGATCAATATATCCCATATCACTTAGGACTCTGGTAAAAAATCTTGCATACATCAAATGACCGACCGCATGTTCTATTCCGCCTATGTATTGATCGACAGGCATCCAGTACATGGCTTCCTTTTTGTCGAACATTCCCTTTTTAAACCCGGGAGAAGTAAATCTTAAGAAATACCAAGAAGATTCCACGAAAGTATCCATGGTATCAGTTTCTCTTTTTGCAGGGCTGCCGCATTCAGGGCAATTGACATCTATAAAACCTTTGGCTGTTTTTAGAGGGCTATCACCCTTACCCGTGAATTCAATGTCCGTCGGCAGTAAAACGGGTAAATCATTTTTGGGCACAGGAACAGTTCCGCACTTATCGCAAATTATCATGGGAATGGGAGTTCCCCAGTATCTTTGCCTGGAAACCCCCCAGTCTCTGAGTCTGTAGTGAACCGCATTTTCACCGTAACCGATTTTCATAAGATGCTTTGTTATTTCCTGAGCCGCGTCTTTATAGTAAAGTCCGTCAAAATCCCCTGAATTTACAAGATGCCCCTCACCCTCATAGGCCTCTTCCATCTCGTCTTCAAGTAAATCCTTTGAGTCGGGCTGTATAACAACCTTAAGGGGAAGTTCATATTTTTTTGAAAACTCAAAATCTCTCTGGTCGTGGCACGGAACAGCCATAACCGCGCCTGTTCCGTACTCTAGCACTACAAAATTGGAAATATAAATGGGCATTTTTTTATCTGTAACGGGATTTATGCAGTAAAACCCTGAGAACACTCCTTCTTTCTCAAAACCCTGGGCGATTCTGTCCTGAGTACTTACCTTTAGAGTTTTTTTGACAAATTTATTTATTTCAGAGGCCTTCTCCTTATCAGAATTTTTAATAAATTTTTCCACTATAGGATGTTCGGGTGCAACGCTCATGAATGTGGCTCCAAAAAGAGTATCTGCTCTTGTAGTGAAAACCTCCAGAACCTCGTCTTTAATTCCTTCGACGTTAAACTTGATATGGGATCCCTCGCTTTTTCCGATCCAGTTCTGCTGCATCGTAAGGACTCTGTCGGGCCAGTTACCTTCAAGAGATTTTAACCCGTTTAGTAAGTCTCCCGCATATTCGGTCGTTTTAAAAAACCACTGATCGAGCTGCTTTTTTTCAACTTCAGTCGAGCATCTCCAGCATTTTCCGTCGGTTACCTGTTCATTTGCCAGGACGGTCTTACAGTCCGTACACCAGTTAACCAGTGAATGTTTCTTATATGCAAGCCCCCTTTTGAAAAGCTCAATGAAAAATTCCTGCTCCCATTTATAGTATTCAGGATCGCATGTCGCGATTTCACGATCCCAGCAAATACATAGTCCAAGACGCTTTAACTGGGACTTCATATTATCAATGTTTTCTTTGGTCCATTTTGCAGGCGGAATGCCGTGGACAATGGCGGCATTTTCAGCCGGCAGGCCGAAAGCATCCCAGCCCATTGGATGCATGACATTATAACCCCTTGTTTTCCTGTAGCGGGCGACAACATCTCCGATCGTATAATTTCTGACATGCCCCATGTGAATTTTCCCCGAGGGGTATGGAAACATTTCAAGAAGATAATACTTGCGCTTCTTTGGGTTTATAGAACATTGAAACTGTCCCTCTTTATCCCATTTTTTCTGCCACTTGGGTTCTATTTCCGTATGATCATATGTATCTTTCATCTTTGGAATCACTCTTTAAAGATTATTAAGATAGTATAAGATAATGATATTCTTGAAAAAATTCAAGTGATTTAGGAATCAGGCATATCTTGAGTTACTTTTCGGGAGTTGTCAGCGAAAATGCCGATCCATAAGGGTTGCCGGCTATTCTATGAATCCTCTTCCCGAGGAAAGATGCATAATACATGTTATCTTTGATTATGGCATCCTCAATCTCGCCGATCTGTTTATCAATTCTGAAATACTTCTTTTTAATCATCATTAAATCAGGTCTGATAAAAAATATCATGGCCAGCAGAACAGGAACCGCTAAAAGTTTCAGTCTTTTGGAAAAGTTATTACGCGCTTTTAAATGAGAAAAGGTTAAAACCGTAAAAATCGAGATTATGAATGCGCCGATAAATGTGCTAATCCATATTCCGGTAATCCATGGATCGACACTAAAATGAACCCTGGAAACCGTTTTGAACATCAGAACCGGAAAGGCGCTGCAAATTATGAACAGAATTCCATTTAAAAAGACATCCTTGAGCCTTTCAGGCATCTTCCCTGTAAAAAACTTAAAGAAAGTGCCGCACATCAATAAAAGCACAACGGGAAAAAACATCTGGATAATAATCAGGCAAAGGCCTTTATACCGGTATGGCAGAATCGAAGTAAGAGGTTCGGATATGAACAAATAAAATTCAAGCGTCCAGCTTTTTACCTCTTTAAAATCCAAAAGCAAACTGTTTCTAAAAGAAATGGCGGTTCCGCTTTGAGAGCCATCTATAATCGACAAAACTATTAAAAAAATTATCATGACAATCGGGAATAAAGAATAAAGCGATGAAAGGGATTTAAAGCGCTTAATTCGGATTAAAAGCACAACTCCTATAACAGTCACAGAAGGCAGTAAAGATATTTTAAAGCAGGCAGAACAAAAAAGCATATAGAAGGCCCAACTGTAATGTTTTTTTATAACAGCAATAAAAGCGCTAAAAATAAAGAAAGCCCCCCACCACGATTCCGGATTGTAATTGAAGTAGGCTATGATCGAGTAGTTTTTACCGAATCCGCCTATTAAACTTAAAAGAAAAAGACATACTACAATCGGGGCCAGGGCATTTGATATTTGCTGTAATTTTGCCTTGCCTTCATTTGCCGATGAACAGCTACCTGTTGCCCTGACATTCTCCAAAAGAAGAATTCCCAGGCCGGCTGTCATTAAAAACCAGCCTGATCTGCAAAAATTGATAACATTCCAATTCCTGAAGGGAAGTTCGATAAAAGCTGTCACTGCTTCGGCTGCGACATGATGTGTAGAGAGCAACGAAGGATAATAAAAAGGATTTTGAATTCTTCCGAAAACATCGGTGTTTAGGATTTCACCGGATATAGCGGATTTAAAAAGGATGTCATGACCTATTTCCATCCATATTACTCCCTGATTAATAAATCCATATAGAATATCGGGGAAATGCCAAAGATTTAGAATCGCCGCTCCAGCTAAAGCGACGGGAAGATACGGAACTGTGAAATCATTTCGTTTTGTACTTTTTAACTTTTCTATTAACAAAGGCAGGGTTTTTGTTAGATGTCTC
>CAYYBZ010000051.1:0-2759 GCA_964470285.1 uncultured Oligoflexia bacterium | reverse complement strand
ATAATCCCGATGAAACCCAGAATGATTATTATGATAAATACATATTTTATCAGAGAGGCTGCACTAAAAGTCAGCAAAGTAGATGTTATGCCTATCAAACTTACGGCAAACTGGAACCTATATTTCTTTACTCCGAAAAGATGGCTTAAACCCATCATTGCGGCAATGCAAAATGAAAAGATTAAAAACGCTTTAAAGATTCCTTCCGGTTCATCCATGACAAATCATTAATTGGCAGCAATTCTATTAATATTTTAGTTTAAAAAATAAGTTTTTATTACAGTCTTTTACTAGTATGCTTTCATATTAATGAAAAACACAAGATTAATTATGCCTTTTGCATTTTTTTATTTTCTACTGTTTTCTTTAGTATGCGGCATTATTATCCTTCCCAACAGTTATTCAAAGGAGAAATTCAAAATGAACCCTGACAAAGTCGAATTTCAGTATGTTGATCGAAGTATTTCTCTTGAAATGATAAAAAGCGGAAAAATAATTGAACTGAGTATGTGGCATTATCCCCCTCCGGGAACAGGCCCCGAAGATGAAGATGGTTTTTTTGATAAATACGGTAAAAAAACAATTCAAATATCTATGGAGAATTTCAAGAAAATCTGGAGGCAATTCTCCAAGTTCAATTTTAAGAAATTTTCAGACATTAAAAAGCTTAAATTCGTGCCTGCCCCTCCAGATGCAAATAGCGGTTCAGTTCTCACATTAATCGTTGACGGCAAAAAAATAGTCGACTGGATTAAAGAAGGTTCACTCGATTCTAAGCAGGCCCAACCCCTGAAAGACCTGGTTCAAATACCTGTAGGCATTTATAACAGAAAATTTAACAGCAAATGATTATTTGACAAGACCGTGAATTAAAAACGCCTGCCTTATAAGATCATAGTTTGGAGTTCCGTCGGTCATATTTCCGTTATCGTCATCAACTGCCAGAGCCGCTTCGTAGCTGTCCAGATATTTTTTAGCCGTGAACAGATGATTTAAGAAAAGATAAGACGTTCTGTCATTACCCTCCTCAAACCCGTATCTTTCTATCAATGATTCCCTTAAATCCCACCATGCCCCGGATATTATTAAACTCTCTATATGAGGATCATTATGTTTATCTTTAGGATAAACTTTATCTTCTGCTACATTTCTTATATAGGTTCCTCCGGTTTGCGCGTTGGGTTTTTTAAAAAATGAGAGCCCGATCCTGTGATCACCCGTCATTATGAAGGCGGAAATATCTGCGATACCTTCACTGAAAGCAGGGTCTTCAATCCCGCCGGTGTTTTGATCGAGTCCGTGCCCCCATTCGTGTATAACAATGTCTGCAATATTAGCCGCATAATTACAGATATCGTTGCCCACAAAAAAGTTTAATGATCTTCCGTCCCAAAAAGCATTACAGGACATTTGCTCTCTTTTCTCTTCCCATAAACTTCTTTCAACCATCTCGCTTATATTTACGTTTATCTCAAGCGGTTTTCTAAACCAGTCGATATCAATAAACCTTGATGCCCATTTAACAGCCCTGTTAACAAAGAAAAATGAATCTCTTTCCGACGAAGCCGTATTGGAATCATCAAGTGAAAACGGAACGCTGTCGTAATAGTCCCAGTTTTCATTACCCACAAATACTACCTTCGTTTCGGTAGAATCGCATCTTGTATGTTCGCTTGTAGCTTCCATAAAAACGGTATCGCAGCTCCTTGCATATGCCAGAGGGCCGGCGATGTTCATGCTTATCTTTCTGACATTGGACACCCTTGCTCCGAATATCCCGGATTCATCAGTGATAGAATCTTTAATTCCCGAGATATTTACATAAACATTTTCTAAAGGGACTTCAACATATTCATCGGTCGCCAGTCTGGGATGAACATGGCCAAAAAGTCTTCCCTGAAAGAAATATGTATTCGTATACTTTTCTATGAGGCTTCCGTCGTGGGCATCAACATAGACAACCCACTCTCCGTAAGGATTGGATATAAAGAAAACATTTTTATAAACAAGCCTATACTCGAAAAAAGAATTCCTTTTGACTGGATAAACGTAAAGCTCCCCGTAAGCTTCGAGTCTATTTGCTCCATCAGCAAATGAAACCGCTTCTTTTGCCGTTTCAAGAGCGTCTTCAGGCGAAATTGAAGGCTTTGTATTTAAAAATATATTAGGATACGACTCGGAGCCGAACTGAATAAGTCTTCCGATTTTGTATCTGAAAAAGATATTCGAATTTAAAACAGGAATACCGTTAAAGCGCTGAACAAAATGTAAGAACCACATCTCGCCGTAGGGTCCCAGTTGCTTTGACGAATTCATATCAAGTAAAAGCTCATCGGATGTAACTCCGAAAAGAGCATCGTTTTCATCTACGAAATATCTTGTTAAGGATTCTACGTCCCACAGGTTCATGTCTTCACCAAGCATGGGTATCCCCTCTCCGGATGCGATAACGGGGGTAAGAGTTATTCTGTCCCATTTAAAGTTCCAGTTATGTCCGTATTTTTTCAGGAAATCGCTTGATTGAGCAATACCTGAACCGGCAATTACATTTGAAGGCGGAAGTTTTTCATTACCCAAAGTTTCACGAACGATAACCTTTTTGTGTTCACTTTGACTGTTGGAATCAAAGAAGGCCTGAGAGTTTGAGATGATCATCATTGAACATAACGCGGCCGCAAATACACCGATAAAGTGTTTATAATTCATTTGATATCCCCCCTAAAGAACTGTCTCGTTTTCCCTACGCTTACACTTATATC
>CAYYBZ010000050.1:379-9329 GCA_964470285.1 uncultured Oligoflexia bacterium | reverse complement strand
GATCATGTAATAAGCCTTTCGCAAATTATCTTTTAAGTCTTGAGAAAAATTGCAGTTTATATATCCAAATGCACAAGAATAATCTATCCCAGCTTCTAGTTCAGATATCGAGCCCAATGAATAATTGAAAAATTTGTTTCTTTCTTTTATAGAGAATCTACCATTTCCTTCGGCTAGATTTGCCAAGGAACTATGCATCGCCCTCCTTAGCTGATCAATTAACTTATATTCCTCTTTAGGAATAAGAGAAATCAAACCTGGCATAGCTTTTGTGACATCGACTAGTAATCTGTAACACATCAGGCGTTGGTTCATAAAAACTCCTTTTAGTCTTTAGTTTTGAAAAAATCTTGCGCAATACTGAAAGATTTTTTCAAAACTAAAGACAAGGAGTAAATTATGTTTCACCAACGACTAAAGTGTTTTCAGTTATCGATGTCGATGACAAAAGCTATGCCAGGTTTGATAAGTAAATGGCCAAGAGGATATGGTTACCTTTCGGATCAGCTAAAGAGGGCGATGTCTAGTATAGGGCTTAATATAGCCGAAGGAAATGCCAAGAGAACTTATCCTGAGAGAAAGAGGTTTTTTACAATCTCAATGGGTTCAGCATGTGAATGCTCCGCTATTCTGGAAATCGCTTTCAATTATGATTTAATCGATGAATTACAATCAGATTATTTTCAGGATAGTTTGCTCCAAGTTTATAAGATGCTGTACAAATTGAAATAATCACAATCATAATCATCAATATCATAGTCAAAATCATAATCGGAATCGTAGTAGAGTACTTGATAGCTACAATTAAAAAATTAAACACATTTTGCCAACGCTACAACTAATTCTTGACACACACAAGGTATCATTTTAAAGAGAATAATTATGGAAGCAGTAAAATTGACTATTAATGATTACGATCAAATCATAGATATCTGGAAAAAATCCGATTTACCCATTAAGGAAGGTTGGAGGGATACTAAAGAACAGATGGAAAAACAACTTTCCAGCGGGCACGTTGATTTGTTGGGATTAAGAGTTGAAGAGAAACTTGTCGGTATTGTTATGTGTTCTGATGATTCCAGAAAGGGTTGGATTAACAGGCTTGCGGTTCTGCCAAATTACAGAAAAAAAGGAATCGGTCTGAAAATGATTCAGGCGGCGGAGCATTATTTAAGTAAAAAGGGTTTAAAAATAATTGCCGTGACAATTGAAGATTACAACAGATCTTCTCTTAGGCTTTTTAAAAATGCAGGGTACGAGGAGTTTAAGGGTATGCATTATCTGACAAAGAGAGAATCAGATAAAGTTTAAAACTCAATCGTCTGTTTTTTGATCTTGCATGAGTTTTTTCTGTTTTTTCCCCGCTTGAAGCATTTTTCTTACATTCTGTCTTCTGATACTGAGCCTCTCTTCTTTAATCTGCTCAATAAGTTCCTGAGCACTTTTATAATCTTTCGACGATGGAGGTATGCTCTGCAGTATTTTAAAGGCGTCATCAAACTGCTTTTTTCTGAAGAAATCATTGCCGTATTTGAGTTTGGCTTCAGTGATCAGCTCTTTTGCCCGATCATATTTAGAGGGATCCGAGCAAAAACTCAATATTGAAACCGAAAAAGAAATTAATATAATTACTGATGTTCGTAGCAAACTTGCTCCCTGTATTTTCAGATAAATTTTATATCAGAATAAGGCGGAAGCCGCAATTGTGTACTGAAAATGTTATTCTGCCAGTTTGCCGTGTCTGACTATATCTCCTTCGATTGTATAAATTACATCTTCGGCGATATTTGTTGCATGATCGGCAATGCGCTCCAAGAATCTTGAAACTCCGAGCATTAAAGTAAGAGATTCAACTTTATTTGGATTGGCTTTTACGGCCTTTTCAAACTGATTATACATTTTGCGGTGCATGGCATCTACCTCGTTATCTGCTCCGCATACTTCCTTTGCCGTCTCAGCGTTTAAATTAACCAGTGAGTCCAGGGAATTTCTTACCATTAGTTTGACTTTTTCCGCCATTGTAGGGAAGTCAAAAGGAATTTCAGTTTTGCTTTTTTTAGCACACTCAATTGTTCTCTGGGCTATGTTGGTAGTAAGATCGCCTATTCTTTCAAGGTCGTTGTTTATTTTTAAAACCGCTATGATGAAGCGCAAATCAATTGCAACAGGTTGATGAAGTGCGAGAATTTTTAGGCAGTCCTCTTCCAGTTCCACCTCAAGTCTGTCAATCTCAGCGTCTTTCTCAATGACTTTTTTAGAAACATCGGTATCCAGGCTTACAAGAGCCTTTATTGCCATATGAAGCTGTTCTTCCACCTGGGCTCCTAAAGACAAGATGTTTTTCTTTAATTTGTCTATTTCCTTAGTCAGTCTTACGTTCATTCTATGTTCCCTCATTTTTAACCGAATCTTCCTGTAATATAATCTTCTGTCTGTTTATTTTTAGGTTTAGTGAAAATTTGCTTTGTCGGACCGAATTCAACAATATGTCCTTCGTAGAAAAAAGCGGTAAAATCCGAAATTCTTCCCGCCTGCTGCATGTTATGAGTAACGATAACTATTGTATACTTTGATTTTAGCTGTTCAACAAGTTCTTCTATTTTTGCCGTAGCGACGGGGTCTATGGCTGATGTGGGCTCATCCATGCATAATACTTCAGGCTCAACTGCTATAGCCCTCGCAATGCAGAGCCTTTGCTGTTGACCGCCGGATAAATCCTGTCCCGGTTTATTTAGCTGGTCTTTTACTTCTTCCCACAGCGCGGCCTGCTTAAGAGCGCCTTCAACCATTGAGGAGAGCTCACTTTTGGGCATTTTGTAATGAAGTTTAAGCCCGTAGGCAACATTGTCGAAAATACTCATGGGAAAGGGTGTAGGTTTCTGAAAAATCATGCCTATATTTTTTCTCAATTTTATAATGTCTGTGTCCTTAGCCAGTATGTTTCTATCGTTAAATTTTACTTTTCCCTGCGCACGCTGTTCCCTGTATAGGGCGTAAATACGGTTATAAACTCTTATGTGGGTGGATTTCCCGCATCCCGAAGGGCCGATAATTGCAGTTACTTTATTAGGTGCGATATCTAAATTGTTCTTGTGCAAAGCCTGATGATTTCCGTAGAAAAAATCAAGATTTCTCGCGGAAATAATAGGAATTGCGTCGAGGTATTCTGCGTAAATAGGTTTTAAGTCTTCGGAAGTTTCATCTATAGCGCTTGAATAAGTTGCGTCAGACGGAGCGGCCTGTATGGTTTCAGTTATCATCTTTTTGCCTCTCTAAAGGTTAAACGGGCTGTTATTGTGACTAATAAAACTCCAAACATAATTAAAAGCGATGCACCCCAGGCAATCTGTTGCCAGTTGCTATAGGGTGACATGGCATAGTTGAAAATTGTTACTGTTAAATTTGATGTCGGTTCATTCAACGATTTGGGCCAGTATGGGCTGTTAAGGGCGGTGAAGAGAAGCGGAGCAGTCTCACCTGAAACTCTGGCAATACCAAGCATGCTGCCTGTGATAAGCCCTGTTTTAGCGGCTCTGAAAACAACGGAAAATGTCACTTTCCATCTGGGGGAACCTAAAGCCAGAGCCGATTCTCTAAGTGCATTTGGGACAAGATTAAGCATATCTTCTGTTGTTCTGCCGACTACCGGAAGCATAATTATTGCGAGCGCGACGGCTCCGGCATAACCGGAAAAATGTCCGACAGGAATTACCAGTATAGTATAAACAAAAAGACCAACGATAATGGAAGGTATTCCCATCATAACGTTTGTCGAAAACTGAACTAATTGACCGAATCTGTTATGTTTGCCGTATTCTGAAAGATAGACCCCTGCCAGCATACCAAGCGGAACTCCTATTGCAGTTGCCATAAGAGTCATTATCAGTGTTCCTAAAATAGCATTTGAAAGTCCTCCGCCTTCAATCCCGGGAGGGGAGGGAAGTTTTACAAAAAAACTCCAGTTAATTGCCGCTGCCCCTCTTTTTAGAACTTCAAATATTATCCAGACAAGCGCTGCTATGCCGATAAGGGCGGAAAAGCTCGATATGCCTTTTATTACCCAATCCATTATCTTTCTTCTGACAAGGGAGCTTTTCTTCATAGTCCCCTCCCCATGCTCTTTTTAACTTTTTTAAGCCAGAGTTGAGCTATAATCTGAATACCGAATGTCATGACAAATAGTACAAGACCTAATTCGACCAGGGCATGAAGATAGATTGGTTCGGCGGCTTCGGCGAATTCATTTGCCAGCGTAGAAGCAATGCTGTTTGAGGGAGAAAACAAAGAAGCCGAAATTTCATGCTTATTCCCTATAACAAAAGTGACGGCCATCGTTTCTCCTATCGCTCTTCCCAGTCCTAAAAACGATGCTCCCAGCAAACCCTGAAGACCGTACTTTACGGTTATTTTAGACGTGGTTTCCCAGATGGTTGAACCCATACCGTAACCTGATTCTTTGACCACCGAAGGCACCATTGAGAAAACATCCCTCATAACAGAACTGATAAAGGGAAGAATCATAAAAGCGAGTATGATTCCTGCCGTTAACATTCCTATTCCCATGGGAGGGCCTTTGAAAAAGGGTAAAAATCCGAGTTTTTCACCTAGAAAAGGTTGGATGTAGTCGGACATGAAAGGAGCAAAAACAAAAAGCCCCCACATACCGTAAATAATACTGGGGATTGCAGCCAGAAGTTCAATAGCCCCACCGGCTATTTTGCTTAGCGAGGGAGGGGCCAATTCAACGAGAAACAAGGCAATTACAAGACTCAGCGGAACTGCGATGATCATTGCAATGGCAGTAGATACAAGTGTTCCGAATATGGAGCTTAACGCGCCAAATTCCTGGGTTACCGGGTTCCACTCTTGAGAGAAAAGAAAACCCGGTCCAAACTTACTTAAAGAAAGGGAAGAGTTTCTAACCAGTTCTACAAAAAAACCTGCCATTATGACCAGCACAAGACCGGCACAAATCGTAGCAATCGCCTTAAAGGCAATATCTGCCTTTTTATGGGCAGTAAACGATTTTGTCCGGTCTTTTTGCATGGTCTTTCATTTCCCTGTTTTTCTAAACTATCTATTCCAAACAGTTTTGCCTTTTGACTTAAGTTCTTTTCTCCATGTGTTCTGAATCATACTGATAACCGATTCGGGCATCGGAACATAATGAAGAGTGGTTGCCATTTCTCCTCCGTGCTTTAAACACCAGTTAAAGAAATCGACCATTTTTGAAGCAACTGAAGGATCTTTCTGTTCTTTGTGGACGAGTATAAAAGTGGCGCCTGTAATCGGCCAGCTTTTTTTGCCGGGCTGATCTGTCAGTACCATGTAGAAACCGGGAGCATTTTTCCAGTCGGCTCCTGCTGCTGCGGCCTGAAAAGATTCAATTGTAGGATCTACGAAATTTCCTTCCCTGTTTTGCAGTTTAACGTGTGACAGTTTATTCTGAAGGGCGTAAGCAAACTCGACATAACCTATGGAACCGTTAATCTTCTGCACATAGGAGGCTACCCCTTCATTTCCTTTGCCGCCTACACCTTCGGGCCATGAAACGGCCTTGCCGGTTCCTACCTTGGATTCCCAGTCCTTGGAAACCTTAGAAAGGTAGTTGGTAAATATCCATGTTGTTCCGGAACCGTCGGCTCTATGAACAACAGTAATGGATTTTTTGGGAAGATTTGATCCTGTATTGAGTTTTTTAATTGCAGGGTCATCCCATTTCTTTATTTTACCCAGAAATATTCCAGCCAAAACTTCGGGTGAAAGCTTTAACTCTCCGGCTTTTATTCCCTTCAATTTAACAACGGGAACAACTCCACCCATAACCATGGGGAACTGAATAAGCCCGTGTTTGGCCAAATCTTCGGATTTAATGGGAGCATCGGAAGCTCCAAAATCAACTGTTTTGGCTTTTATTTGAGTGATTCCTCCGCCTGACCCGATTGACTGATAGTTCATCTTCATTCCGGTAGTTTTATAGTATTTATTTGCCCACTGAGAATAAAGAGGGTAGGGAAATGAAGCGCCTGCACCGTTGATTACGGTGTTTGTTTTGGCTGCAAAAGCTCCGGATGCGAGAAACATAGCCGCAGTTGCCAGTAGCAGGATGATTTTCAGATTTACTATCTTCATAATATCTCCTTTGTAAATAAGATTTATCTAATATTGGGGTATGTATAATGGGTTATTGTTAGAAATACGTTAGATTAATGTTAGCAAATATCTTTTACTTACGAGGAATTCGAATGGTAAAAGTACTTCCCTGTCCCAAGGTACTTTCAACGTCAACGGAACCGCTGTGAGCCTGTACAATATGTTTAACTATTGCCAGTCCCAGCCCTGTACCACCGAGCTTTCGGCTCCTTGCTTTATCCACTCTGTAGAATCTTTCAAATATTCTTGATAGATGCTCCTCGGAAATTCCCCATCCTTTATCTTTTACCTGTATTTCTATTTTGTCGCCGGAATCAACAGCATTAATTGTTACAATGCTGTCCGTTTCCGAATATTTTATGGCATTATCGATAAGGTTTGTTGCGGCCTGCTCGATAAAAGGGGCGTTAACATTTATAATGATTTTATCGCTGCAGTTTAGCTCTAATTTGATGTTTTTATCTTTAGCGTTTTGGTGACATAAAGATATTGCCTGGTTGAGAATGGATCGCAGCTTTGATTCCTTTAACTCGATCTTTTCCTTTCCTTTTATCTGCTCAATTCTGGATAAGCTAAGTAAGTCTTCTATGATCGATCCGAGTCTGTCTGAATGTGAAGAAATTATATCCAGAAATCGCTTTCTGGCCTTTGGATCGTTCAGCGCTCCGTCTTTAAGTGTTTCAACAAAACCCTTTATGGATGTTATAGGCGTTTTTAATTCATGGGAAACGTTTGATACGAAATCCCGTCTGATATTCTCTAACTTCTTTAGCCTAGTTATATCGTTAAAGACGAGTAAGGCGCCGATAGATTTTCCTTCTGCGTCTTTAATTGTCGTTCCGTTTGCCTGAAGGCATTTCTCCTGCGGGTCGTGAATTTCTATCTCTTCTTCGACAAATGAAGTGCTTGCAAGCGTTGTTTTTGAGAAAACATGTAAATGGGGGTTTCGTGTAACTTCCTGAAGACTTTTACCTATGGATATTTCAGGATTAATACCAAAAAGATCGGCGGCAGTCTGATTGTATCTGAGTATCTTTTCTTCCATATCAACAACCATTACCGCCTCATGCATACTTCCCAAAACTGCCTCCAGTTCATTTTTCTGCCGGGTAATTGTTTTTATTCTTTCTTCAAGTTGAACGGCCATTCTGTTCATGGCTTCAGACAGTGCTTTTAGATCTCCCGAAGAAGTGACATTTACCCTGTATTGAAAGTCACCTCCTGCAAATCTTTCCGCACCCATTCTAATTTCCTGAAGAAGAGAATTTATTCGATTCGATATCAAAAGGCTTACCAGAGCCAGCAAAATTGCAATGATAAATCCTGAAATAATGATTCGGATGTTCATAGATTTAAAACTTGTTTTTATATCTGTAAGAGGAGTAGCGGCTCTTACAACGCCTACTACTGAACCGTTTTTGATTATGGGAACGGCGACATACATTAATTCTTCTTCTAATGTATAGCTGTGGCGAAACGATTTGCCGATTTTACCGGCATAGGCTGTTTTAATTTCGGGACGGTCGGCATGGTTATCCATGGTTGAAGGATCTTTAATGGTATCACCTATAACAATTCCGGACGGAAGGATAACCGTAAGCCCTTTATCCATTATTTTCCCGTGAGTTTTACATATGGAATCGATATTGGGAAAATCCTTTTTCGTAAAGCTTTTGGGAATAATCTCCCTTATTGTTTCTGCACTTGACTTAAGATCAAACTCAATCTTTTTGTGGTAAAAACTGTCTAATGATGATGATGAATACAATGAAACCGCAAAGAGGGCCGCAAGAGAGATAACCAGATAAGAAAGGTAAAGCTGCCAAAGCAGCTTCTTTCTTCTAAACATTTACTACTCCTTAAATCTGTAGCCTACTCCGCGTACTGTTTCTATATAGTTTCCGGCGGTTTTAAGCTTTTTTCTAAGTCCTACAACCTGAACATCGATTGATCTGTCCGTTAGGGCGTAGTTGTCGCCCTTAATACCGTTAAGCAGTTGGGGCCGTGTAAAAACCCATCCGGGTCTTCTTGCAAGAAAATGTAAAAGAGCAAATTCAGTAGCTGTTAAATCAACTTTTTTATTTCCCAGAAGCACTTCGAATCTAATGGGATTGATTACCAGATTATGAATTTTTATAACGCTCTTTTCATCTGTTTCTGTTTTTCTTTTTCTTCTAAGGACGCTTCTCACTCTGGCAATTAAAACCTTCGGGCTGAAAGGTTTTGTAACATAATCATCCGCACCGAGTTCTAAGCCTGTAACGATGTCGGAATCCTCGCCTTTAGCGGTTAACATAACAACCGGAATATGGGCTGTTTTTGAATTGGATTTAAGCTCGCGGCATACTTCGTAACCGTCAATCCCGGGAAGCATAAGGTCAAGAATTATAAGATCGGGGTGTTTTGTTGAAGCTGATTTTAGGGCGTCTTCGCCGGAAGTTACACCGGTTACAACGTATCCTTCTTTGTTAAGATTGTATTTAACCAGTTCGAGAATGTCTTCTTCGTCTTCGACAATAAGTATTTTTTCTTTCGGCATAAAATTTCCTTTCAGAATAATACGCTAATTACGACCTTTGTTAACAGTATTTTGTTAGGGTTTGATTAAAAATCTGTTCTATAAGTGTTAGATAGATAATGATTTATTGTTTTAATTAGATATGTTATCCATTATTCGTAATGCTTCGAGTTAATAGTTTGTTAAAAAATGTGTTAATATAATATTTTTAATTATTTTAAAATTTATTGATCTTTTAAGTACCCATTAATGTTGAATTTTTTAAATTATTATGAAATT
>CAYYBZ010000050.1:0-369 GCA_964470285.1 uncultured Oligoflexia bacterium | reverse complement strand
TGCCTCGTAGTGAGATTAGCATTATTCCTGCTCGTCACGCTAGTTTGGGTTTGGAAACCTATACTCAAGTTACTTCCCCTATTCGTCGTTACACTGATTTACTAGCCCATTTTCAACTCAAGGCTTATCTACGAGGTGATCCTCTTCCCTTTTCCCAGGAAAAGATGCAGGAGATTCTCTTTAGTGTGATTGATTCGGTTAAGGAGGCTAAAAAACTCTCTTCTCTAAGAAAAATTTGCGCGATTTGCAGAAATTCTTTTAAAACCTGTTACTGCAAAGATTTAAAACCGTTTAAGTCGCCTTTAGATTTTGTGATTCTGATGCATTCCAAGGAGGTTAAGGAGAAAATCGGTACCGGAAGAATGACCC
>CAYYBZ010000049.1:0-9544 GCA_964470285.1 uncultured Oligoflexia bacterium | reverse complement strand
TCGCTTCTTCGTCGTGGCATAGTTGTCTTTAATGTTTACGGAAGGTTTTTGCGGGATTAATAGGGGGTTTTTCGGGCTGTCTTGAGGAGAAACACCGGCCGCAGGTTCAAATTCAATAGCAGATATCGCTTTGGAAAGTTCGTTTATTCTTCTGTCAAACTTCTCATTTGTCAATCTTGAGTTGATATAAATAAATACCGGGCTGAAAAGCAGAAGGGTAAGCATAACGATCAGCGCAGTTTTCATTAAGGGTGAGAGTACAAAATGCGAAGGGATTGCCTGAACCTTCTTTTTTAAATTATCCTTAATTTCGCCGAGTATTGAGGACAGGTTTAGATTGAAGACGTCCATATTTCTTGAAACTTCGGTTTCAAGAAGCTTTTTGGATTTATCCTCTATTTTTGAGATTCTCGTATCGAAGTCCACCTTGCTCTTTTTAAGGACTTCCTCCATGTTGGCCTTGTTAGTAACTACCAAGGCTGCCATTTTATCGCTAAGAATGGATTCTCTTTTATCAAGATGAGACTTAAGCTGCTGGGTAAAAAATTCCTGAGATGATACAAGCTTGCCTATAAATTCGTTGATGCTGGATTTGTTAAAATCTTCGAGTTTTTTTGAGGTTGAAGTCAGTCTTTCCTGAATATCGTTTATCATCAAATGAACGGCGTTCTCAATTTCCGATACTTTTAACTTAAGTGTGTTCTCGGAATTTAGAAGATTTTCAGAATTTAACTTTTTAACATCGGAAATTAATGCGGCGATTGATTCATTAAATGAGTTTTGACTGTGTAACAGCTGATTTTTAAGAAAATCCTTTTCCATGGAAAAGGATGAATCAAGAAAATCTTGCAGCTTATTCTGTTTGTCATCGATGGATTTATCGACTTTAACCGAAGCTTTTGCAATGGCTTCCTTTAAGATGTCATTATTTTCCGTTAATGCTGCAAAGATGCTGTCAGATACATAATCCAGTTTTTCGCGTGTTAAGCTTTGAAAATCGGAAAGATATGATCTTACCGTTTCTGAATTTCCGGATAGTTTTGAATCTATTTCATCGGTCTGACTTTTAAGAGTTTTGTCAAAAGTGCCTTCCTGCAGGGTGAATATCTGGTCAACCCTTGATTCAAATCCTTCAAGAAGTAATTTCTGATCATTTTCAGAATTTTCAATAAAATTTTCAATGGATTTTCTTTGTGAGTCTAAAAGACCGCTAATTCCCTCCTCGAATGAGTCCAGCTCTTCATTCAATGACTGGGCATTTGCCTTTAAACTTTCGGATAATTTATAGTTTATTTCATTGCCCGTTGTGTCTAGTTTTCCCTCTGCGTTTCTAAATACGAGATTTAAGCTTTCCTGAAGTTTTGAAACTGACTTGACAAGCTCGCTTCTCTGATAATCTACAAAATCCATTATTTCTGCGGAGCTTTTCGATACTGACTGAGAAACTCTTTCTTTGTTGGCATTAAGATTAAGAGTGAATTTTCTGGTTTGTTCAGAAAAGAGGTCTTCGATGGATTTTCTTTCGACGCTTAGAAAGTTTTTAATCCTGTTTTCGGTTTTTTCTAAAAGCTCTTTTTCCGCTTCTTTGCCCAGATCTATGGATTCGTTTACGGAGTCTATCCTGGAAAGGATTCCATGTTTTAAGTCGGTTACGTTTTTCTCAAGATCGCCTGAAAATTTTTCTTTTAATCCTGTAATACCTGAATCAATTGTGTTTATCTGATTCGATATCAGAGATTTGATGTTTTCAATTCCGTTATCTATTGAGTATGAGAAATTATCAAGTGCATCAAAAAGCTTTTGAAAACCCTTGGGCATTTCTCCTGATAGCCTTTCTCCGATAGATGAAAGCTTTTCATCGAAATCTCCGGCTGAGTCATTTATCAGAGATTTGATTTTTTCAAGTGATTCATATGTGAAATTCTGACCCTTTTGAATGTTTTCGGAAAAAACTACCAGCTCGCCGGCCGAATCCTGAATCGCTCTTTTAAATCCCGAGAGGTTCCTTTCAAAATTCTGCATTTTATCATCCAGGAACTGTTTCATGCCCTCCATTGATTCGAGGTTTGAAGATTCGAATATAAGTTCCAAATCTTTTAAATAATTCTTTAAATCTTTATCGGTACTTTCAATAACCGCCTGTATTGCCTCGAAAGTCTCAAAATTTATATTTTTCATCGATGTTTCTTCGTGAACCTGATAAGCGGCATCGACGTGGGGAGTTCCGTGAATCAATTTTTCTTTCTTTGTCTTTGATGTTTTGGATGAGTTCTGTTTATCATTTTTGATATGCTTATCGTGGCATTCGTCGGAACAGAATATGTGCCCCGAAGCCCTCATCTGACAAACCGAGCAAATGGGTTTTTTGCAATAAAAACACTTTCTTTTCGCGGGGATATGTGAATGATTGACGCAATTCATGACATACAATGGTATTTAATATGATAATATAAGTCAATTACAGAAACACTGTCGGATAACTATAATAACCGTGTACTTATGAAGATAATTATTGACGGATATAATCTTTTACACGCCTATTATACGGGTTTTTCTGCTAAAGACCCGCAGGCGATTGAAGTTCTTTTAGATGTCCTGGTTAATTATAAGAAAGTAAAGTCAGCCGATATAACTCTGGTACTTGACGGAACTGAAGGAATTTACCAGGGCTCTCATAGTTACACTGAGAAGGGGATTAAGATTATATACAGCGCAAGAGGTAAGACAGCCGATGAGAAAATAAGAGATATTTTAAAGGGAAAAGTGCACGGAGTCATCGTGATTTCATCTGACAGGAAAGTTAAGGAAAATGCTGAAAAAGCGGGGGCGGTCTGTGCGGATTCTGAATTCTTTGCGACAAGGCTTACAGCTGCATTTATGAAAGAAATTAAGGGATCGGATGAAGATGAAAAAATTTATTTAAGAAAATCCAAGAAAGGTCCATCCAGGAGAAAAAAGAAAAAGGAGCGTAAAAAGGATAAGATAATTCCTAATCTTTAGTTTTTATCGGGACGATTTTTGTGCAGATAAAGCTCCGCCATGCATAAAAGTCTTGATTCAACAAGCTCTCTGTCATATTTAAGGGCGGTTTCAAAAAATGTTGCGGCCTTTTCGATGTTTCCGGTTTTAAGATAATTTAGACCTAAAAGATAAGATGATCTTGTATTGTCCGGATCAGCTTCAAAAGCCTGTGTAAGAAGAGGCAGCGACTCGGCGTATTTTCCAAGATGCATGAGTATCTCACCCTTAATCATTTTAAAAACCGGTTTTTCCGAATCAAGTTCCAGGGCCCCGTTAATTTTTACCAGGGCGCTTTCATATTCTTTTAAATTTGATTTTGCAACCGCCAGCCACAGAAAAACAAAAGGATTCGATTCGTCATTCAAAAGAAGTTTTTCCAGGGAAACAACGGCTTCCCTGTCCCTTCCGGAAAGTATGAGTTTCTGTATCTTTTTAAGTTTTCCGGCAAAGAGTCCCATCAGTCCTCCACCTCTTTTTCCATGTCGATAACATCCTTAAGTTTTCTCTTGATAACGATGTTGTTAGGATCGGCCTGCAGGGCCAGCTGAAAATTTATTTTTGCGGCGTTAAGCTTTTTGAGCTGTAGAGAAGTCATGCCGAGTTCAAAAAATTTCTTGGCCTGAGAGGATGCGAAGGTAATCTCGGATTTTTCCTTTTTCTGAATTACATCAGCCGCGTCTTTTAATCTTATATCCTTTTCGGGTTTGAATTCTCCAAGTTGTGTGTCATATTCCTGCCTTTTTGTCGGGTTTTTAAGTACCATGTAAGCCTCTACTATCTGTTTGTACACGGCTTTTGTCATATCTTTTAATTCCTGGGATTCATCCGCATAATGTTTATCGGGATGAACCTTTTTTGTAAGAGCGTAGTAGGCCTTTTTAACCTGATCAGAGCCCGCTTTTTGATCAATGTTCAAAAGCTGATAATAGTTCATCTTTTCCTTAAGGTTGTAAAGGCCCTGAATCTTTACGCAATCCACGAATTTTGGATCGAGGCCTGAGAGCTCTTTTTCTGCTTCAGCGCAATTTGGATTGAGTAAAAGAGCCTTTTTGTAACTTTCAATGGCCTGATGGCTTTTATTCGTACGTTTGAAAATCTGCCCGAAAAGGGTAAATATTCTGAAATTGCCCGGGTCGATGCTGTGCGCTTTTTTAAGAATATCTAAAGCCTTGTTGAGAATTTCATGATTAATCCCGCCGGAATAGTCATATAAGACACCGGCATACTCGCACATCAGATACGGATCTTTGGGAGCGAGCTCCGTTGCCTTTTCAAAGTGGGGAATCGCGGCCATATAGTTTTTGTTTTTAACTTCCTCTCTTGCCATATTAAGGCTTTCGTCAAGGCCGAGTGTTGCGCTCTTTTCTTTAAAACTGCCGGCTTCCCCTCTTGCCACAAAGGAGTCATATTCGGTTCTTTTCTTTTCGTCCGAAAGAATTTTGTATGCCTCATTTATGAGTTCAAGAATTTTAACCGGAATCTCTTTATTCTTACCCCAGAAAAGTCTTTGAAATTTCCCCGGTTCAAACTTATCTTTAAGATTTTCTAATGCTTCGTTTAATTCTTTCTGATTGGCATCCTCGAGAACATCGAGAATTTCGTAATAAGTTTTTACTTTAAAACTTTCATATGTATTAATCAGCTGCTCTTTTAGGACCCTGTCTTCATCTGTCAGGCCGGCGTCGAGAATTCTTCCGTCTCTTTCCTCCTGCGTCTCAATTGTAATAAAGCCGAATATTTTTAAGAAGTATAGATATTTAATCACTTCTTCATCGTTTAAAAAACTGGAAGACAATACCTCTGCTATTTTGGGGGAAGATTCCACTATTGTAAGAACACCCTTGGCTTCAGGCGGTATTTTGGCAAGCATACTGTTGTCGTTCCCGCGTTCCGTAATTATCAGACAGTTCTCAGCTATAATGTCAGGCGCGGCTTTTTTTATGATTTCTACAGAGACATGCTGCATAAGTCCTTTGGCAAGATTTGTGTAAACCGGAACATCAAAATGCTGAATTTTTGAAAAAACGGAATCGCTTTTAATTATTTCAATAATTGCGTCTTTTACAGCGGCAAATTCTACAAGTATATGCTCAATTTGTTTTAGTTTTAATTTATCCACGCTGTCTTTCTGAAAATATCCTAAAGATATGATTGTATCGAGAAACGGTGTTTTATTTTTTGTTATATGTTCGTCTACAACTGCTAGCTGACTTGGTGAGAGACGATTGTCTTCGGTCAGAAGATGCCTTAGGCCGTCAGTTTTTGAATTTGAGTTTGCAAAAACCACATTGCCTTCTTTTATGAATATGTTTTTGATAAGGCCGGAATGTTTCATTCCGATTATAACTGTCGTTTTTTCAAGATTTGCTTTTGCAACTATTGCCGCAAGGGGAATTGTCGCAAGCGGTATTTTTGATCCCGGTTTTAGATTAAAATCAATCATTGTTAAATTTGCCTGCTAACAGACCACCCCTTCGGTTGCGGCCTGTAGCTCATTTATTTTACCCTCTTCCATTCTTCCGGAAGCCTGGAACTGAACCTTCTGCTCTTTGCCTGTTTGTACATCTTTTGCGCTTACGTTAAGGATTCCGTTTGTGTCGATTTCAAAGCTGACCTGAACCTTGACTTCACCTCTTGATCCCTGAGGTAGTCCTGAGAGGGTGAATTCGCCGAGCAATTCATTGTATTTGGCCTTTCTCTGCTCACCCTGAAAAACTCTTATCTTAACCGATTCCTGATTATCCATTGTAGTTGTGAAAACCTTGCTGTTTTCCGCGGGAACGGGAGTATTTATTTCGATCAGTTTTTCTACTAAGCCTCCGGCAATTTCAATTCCGAGAGAAAGAGGGGTAATATCAATCAAGACCATATCTTCGGGTGTAGATGCGCTAAGCGAAGCTCCCTGCAGAGAGGCCCCTATAGCAACGGTTTCTTCGGGATTTAATCCTTCCAGGGGTGGTTTTCCAAAATATTCAGTAACGCTCTGTCTTATAAAAGGTATTTTGGTGGGTGCCCCGGTAAGGATTACACCTTCAATATCGCTCGGTGAAAGTCTGGCCATCTGTAATGCCTCATCACAGACTTTGAATGTTTTTGCAATGAGATCGGTAACGAGATTTTTGAAAACTTCCTTTGATATTGTAACCTTAAAATCAAGCTGCCCTTTTTCTGTTTCAATAATCTGGGGGATATGAACATCATGTGATTCAGTGTCATTAAGTAATATTTTGGTTTTTTCAGCGGCTTCCTTCAAAAGTTGGAGTGAATACTTATCCTTTCTTAGGTCAACGTTATGCTGCTTTAAAAAATCTTCTGCAAAAAAGTCCATTAATCTGTCGTCAAAATCGTCTCCACCCAGATAAGTATCGCCTGATGTTGAAATCACTTCGTAAACACCTTCACCCATTTCGAGAATAGAAATATCAAAAGTACCTCCGCCGAGATCGTAAACCGCAACTCTCTGCTTTAAATTTTTACCGTATCCGTATGCCAGAGCCGCAGCCGTAGGTTCATTAATTATTCTTAAGACATTTAATCCGGCTATTTTCCCTGCGTCCTTGGTTGCTGCCCTTTGATTATCATTAAAATATGCAGGTACGGTTACGACACAGCTAGATACGCTTTCTCCTAAATGCTCTTCTGCAATATTTCTCATTTTTTTAAGTAAGAATGCGGAAATTTCCTGCAGAGTGTAAGTTTTATCCTGAATTACAAGGTTGACCGAATGGTTAGGCCCTTCGATAATCTGATAGGGACAAATTGCCTGTGCTCTTTTCACTTCAGAGGAATAGTACTTTCTTCCTATAAGTCTTTTCGCCGAATAAACTGCGCTTGGAGGATCTTTAATAATATAGGGCTTGGCTTCGCTGCCTACTATAATTTTCCCGTCATCCCTAAAATAGACTACCGAAAACTGAATGTTTGAACCGTCACGGTCCTTTATTACCTCGGGCTTTCCATCCTTAACGATGGAAACGCAGCATGTAGAGGTTCCTAAATCGATACCTAAAACTTTTTCATTTTCACTCATAATTTTTCTACTTTTTTGAAATTATTTCGAAAGGTTACCGATAATAAACATTATTTTTTATCATATTATATTAATGTTCGCAATGTTTTGAATAATGAGTGATGCTTGTTATGTGGATGATTCTTTAATTTGGAAGCATTGCGAAAATTTAAAAACCGTTAGATGCCTTAAAATTGCACAGTTTGTTTTACATAGCTATCCTTGTGTAGTAAAATCGGTTGCATATGCCTGAAAAAGATAAAACAATCCCATATATTGAAGAACCGGATTTTGAAGGTGATGAAGTATTCACTCATGAGCGTGCCTACCTTACAGCAATTGCCGGACCCAACACGGGGAAGATTTTTCTTTTAAAAGAGGGAAAAAGTATCGCCGGAAGAATGCACCGTGTTGACATCTACCTTGATGACTCCCAGGTTTCGAGAAAGCATGCCGAATTTACGCACAATCAGAGTAAAACCACTTTAATGGATATGGGTTCAACAAACGGCACCATAGTTAACGGGAAAAAGATTAAATCAAAGGCGATCTTAAAAGACGGGGACGAGGTAGCGATAGGTTCTTCGATTTTCACTTTTTCTACATCTACACCGATAGAAGCCAATGTCAGGGGCCTTATAGGTCATAGCCGTTTTGACAATCGACTTTATGAAGAACTTGACAGAGCGTCAAGATTTAAAAGACCTCTCTCAGTAATGATGGTTTCTTTAGAATTTGATAAGAGTGAGATAAAAAAGGAAAAGGACGAAATCGAAAAGGTTGAGAAGCGCAAATTTGTAAAGCTTGTGGAGCATACAAAGAGCCTTGTGCGGCCCATGGATGTAATAGCCAATTACGGTAGATTTGAACTTGAATTAATGCTCCCTGAAACACCCAAGAAAAATGCTCTCGATCTTGCTCATAGAATTCAAAAGGTAGTTGATAAAGAACCGGGGATGATCTTAAGCATCGGGATATCAAGTTATCCGGAAGACTCAAGATCTAAGGATTTTCTTATAGATAAATCGAGAAGAGCTTTAAAGATTGCAAGAAAAAGCGATTTGGAAAAAATAGTCGAAACCAAAGAAAACATTAAAAAAATATCTGTTTCAGATCAGGATATAATTATTAAAAGCGATAAGATGACCGCAATCTTTGATCTGGCTTCGCGAATCGCAAAAAGTAATATATCGGTTCTTATTCAGGGTGAAACAGGTGTCGGTAAGGAAGTTGTTGCCGAAGCTATTCATAACAAATCCGATAGATCCCAGAAGTCACTTATTAGTGTTAACTGTGCCGCATTAACCGAGACTATTCTGGAAAGTGAACTTTTCGGTTATGAAAAAGGTGCGTTTACCGGGGCGGATCAGCAGAAAATCGGGCTTTTTGAATCGGCAAAAGGCGGAACTATTTTCCTGGATGAAATAGGGGAAATGCCCGCAAAGACTCAGGCCAAGCTGTTGAGAGTTTTACAAAACAAAAAAATTATCAGGGTCGGCGGTAACAAGGAAATACCCATTGATGTAAGGGTTATTGCGGCAACCAACAAGAATTTAGATGAATCCATCGAAAACGGTACTTTCAGAGAAGATCTTTATTTCAGGCTAAATGCAATAACGATAAACATACCTCCGCTGCGTGAAAGAAAAGAGGAAATTCCCGATTTGACCGAAACGTTCGTAAAAATTTTCTCAAAAGAGAATTCAAGAGGTGAAATGGAGATTACACCCGAGGCAATGAGTTTGCTGATGAAGTATGAATGGCCCGGGAACGTAAGGGAGTTAAAAAACTGTATTGAAAGGGCATGCGTAATTGCTCCTGAGAGCTCAATAAAAATTGAACATCTTGCACTTAAAATGGATTCAGATGAGCTTGAGAGATTCGATGAGGATTCCTCTCCCTCCGCACAGAATGCGACTCTAGTCGGAGATATGAAAGATTTAATGGAAAACTATGAGAAGGGCATAATTCTTAATGCCTTAAGAAAAACCAATTTCAATCAGACCAAGGCGGCTGAGATTTTAAAAATCCCCAGGCGTACTTTAGTTTCTAAAATCAGAAAGCATAACATTACAAAAAAGTCGTAATTACGGCTGGTTATGCAATGGTTGCGCCTGTAACTGTTTCGGTTTGCAATAATGAGCAAAAAGAAAAAAATAAAAATAGTCGATCATGCAAGTCTTTCTTTGCATTTTAAGGAAATGATTGAAAAGGTAAGAAAGAAACAGAAGCTAAAGCTGGAAGACTTAACTGAATTTTATCTGGTAGATCTTCT
Source organism: uncultured Oligoflexia bacterium (assembly GCA_964470285.1). Classification (GTDB taxonomy): domain Bacteria; phylum Bdellovibrionota_G; class CAYYBZ01; order CAYYBZ01; family CAYYBZ01; genus CAYYBZ01. The sequence goes on along the minus strand of CAYYBZ010000049.1, from coordinate 239 downwards.
ATCTAAATTTCTTTTATCAGCCAATCTTTTCCCCGAAGAAGAAAAATCCATAATTGAAGAACCGCTGGCTCTTCAGCTCTATAAAGCATTAGAGGAAAAATCGATTGAAGAAAAAATTACGATTCTGAAAAAGATGGGCGATTTTGCACTTTATATTTCCGGATTTTTCCAGGAATATCTGGGTAAAAAATCCGTTGATCTTGATTATTACATCACTATGGGTGAGGGGGCTTACAGCG
>CAYYBZ010000048.1:0-9767 GCA_964470285.1 uncultured Oligoflexia bacterium | reverse complement strand
TGAATTCGTATCCTCATCAATTATTACTCTTGAAACATCTGCCGGAGCTATGGCGTTACATATATATTTTGCGGGGTCTTCATCCCATGCGACTATGTCGATTTTTTCCCCTCTTAATTCCTGAACAACGCTTTGAACCCTGGCTCCCTTTATTCCCACGCAGGCACCAACGGCATCAATATCGGAATCTTTTGAGGAAACAGAAATTTTTGAGCGTGAACCCGGTTCTCTTGCAGCGCTTTCGATGCTGACAATACCTTCGTAAATTTCAGGAACCTCCATTTCAAAAAGCTTCTTAAGTAATCCAGCATCGGTTCTTGAAACAAGAATTTGAGCATCCTTGGCTGTTTTTTCAATATCCAGAACATAAACCTGAAGCCTGTCGCCTACCCTGTAATGTTCCCTTTGAACCTGATGGCTGCCGGGAAGTAAAGCTTCTGTTCTTCCCATATCGACAAAAATGTTTCCCTTTTCAAATCTTCTGACTATTCCCGCAATCAGTTCTCCCTTTTTATCTTTGTATTCGCCGAAAATCATATCGGATTCAGCTTCCCTGACTTTCTGAATAATTACCTGTTTCGCTGTTTGGGCGGCAATTCTTCCAAAATCCGAGGTATCCATTTTCATACCCAGTTCATCACCCTTTTCAACTCCGGGATCATTTTTCTTCGCTTCTTTGAGGGTTATCTCAGTATCCGGGTCAGAAACTTTATCAACCACCTTTTTAAATTCGAAAAGCTCGATTTCTCCGTCTTTGGGATTGTACTGTGCTTCGATTTCCCTGTGAGTGCCGAACTTTTTTTTCGCGGCTGTTAACATGGCAGATTCAAGAGCTTTTATTAAAACCTCTTTTTTTATCCCCTTATCTTTTTCTATCTGTTCAATTTCTCTGTTTAAATTTTTGAACATGCCCATAAAGCACCTTCATCTGCAAATTGTTAGTTTAAAATTCCCATACCAATAAAACATCTTTTTCCATTCATTGAAATTACCTCAATAAATAAAAAAGCGGGTTATTCTACCCACTTCAAGTGCTGTTGATAGCACAGTGAAATAGCTAAAGCAAGAAAAATGTTATTGACATCACTGGCTTTTTTATCTACTCTGCTCATTTGAAATTACATTGTTTTAAGGGAACATTTTTTATTTGGGCGTATCTAACCATTCATTGAAAAAAGTCTTAACTCATTAATATGAAGGGGTTATACTCTATAATTCAAAGAACACTTTTGGGGAGGTGACAAGTGAACAAACTTACTGGAATTTTTAGCATTTTAATCGCAATTAGTCTAATTTCACTATTTTCATGCGGTTCTAAAAAAGAATTAGACACTACCGCTACAACCGACACAATGACCGAAGAACAGGTCCCTTCTGAAACACCGGGCGGAGACGACACGGAAGGTGATACAGACTCAACAATGTCTTCCCTTGACGATATGGAAAGAGTTTATTTTGACTTTAACGATGCCACTTTAAGATCGGACGCCAGAGAAACACTTAAAAAAGATGCCGAAATACTTCTGAAAAATGTAAACACAAATGTTGTCATTGAAGGACATTGCGATGAGCGAGGCAGCGTAGAGTATAACCTTGCGTTAGGTGAGAGAAGAGCTCAAAGTATTCAAAGATATCTTGCTAAATTGGGTGTGAGCACTTCCAGAATGTCAACTATCAGCTTCGGCGAAGAAAAACCGCTTGTTTCGGGATTCGGTGAAGAAGCCTGGTCCAAAAACAGAAGGGGCGAAATAATCACCAAATAGTACCGGTTACAATAATCCGGTTTTTTAAGAGAATATCCTCATGTTAAGAATTTTTAATATACTGCCAATATTTTTATGCCTTTTACTCATTTCGTGTATGGCAAGGACATATAAAAACGAACTTCAAAACGAAGTAGATTCCCTTAAAACTTCAACTAAAAAAATTGATGAAAGATACGATAACAAGTTTGAGATTCTTTCAGAAAAGATTAATTCACTTAAAGATAAATTCAAGAAATCCGACAAAAACATGAATCAAAACCGCGCGGATGTTGACGTTATGCTGGAAGATTTAAGGGTAGAGATTCAGAACCTTAAAGGCAACATAGAAGAAAGCAATCATTCATTAAATCTTTTTGAAAACAGCACAAACAAATCCTTAAACGATCTTGACGGAAGAATAGTGGAACTTGAAAACAAACTCGACATAATACTTGCTCATCTTTCCAAGATACAGAAGGCCCTCGGAGTAGGGGAAAAATCCGGATCCAAGGATTCGGCTTCAAACGATATAAGTGAATATGATTCAATCATCAAGCTTATAACCGAAGGTAAAAAGTATGACAGAGCCAAAGTAAAACTCAGAGGATTCATACAGAAATTTCCCAAGTCCACACTCGTTGACAATGCCCAGTACTGGCTTGCAGAATGCTACTACGCTAAGAGCGAATTTGGGGATGCATCAGTTGAATTCGCAAAACTGGTAAACAATTATCCTTCCAGCGAAAAAAAATGCGGAGCGCTTCTTAAGGGAGGCTTCTCATATGAGAAACTCAACAAAAGCGACAAATCTACACAGCTTCTTAAACGGGTTATCCGGCAGTGCCCCGAAACAACAGAAGCAAAAATGGCCGGGGAACTTCTATCAGCCAAAAATCCCGCCAAAAAATCCAAAACATCCAGATAGTTATTTAACAATGAAAGTCCTAGGCATAGAAAGCTCCTGCGACGAAACCTCTGCATCTGTAGTAAAAGACACAACCGAAGTTTTATCTAACGTAGTTGCATCCCAGGATTTAATTCATGCTAAATTCGGAGGAGTCGTTCCCGAACTCGCTTCGAGGCGCCATATGGAAATTGTTCTTCCCGTAATAAAGAAGGCTTTAAAAAATGCCTCAGTCAATGCCGAAGAAATTGATGCCGTTGCCGTAACAAAGGGCCCCGGCCTTATAGGATCGCTTCTTGTAGGACTCAACGTTGCAAAATCATTAAGTTATTGTCTTAAAATACCTCTGATCGGCGTCAATCACCTTCACGCTCATTTATGTGCGGTTTTACTTGAAAAAGCCAAGCCCTCTTACCCGTGCATCGGAATGATTGTTTCAGGTGGACATACCAGCCTGTATAAAATAAAAAGCCCTCTGGATATAGAACTTTTAGGTAAAACAAGAGATGATGCGGCCGGAGAGGCCTTTGATAAAGTATCAAAAATACTCGGTCTCGGTTACCCCGGAGGGATTCAAATAGAAAAGATTGCAAGAGGAGTTGATTCGTCGAATTTTGATTTACCCAGACCGCTAACGGATAAAACATCATTGGATTTCAGCTTTTCAGGACTTAAAACGGCCGTCTTAAATATAACCAGAAAGACTAACGATAAATCTTCGAAGAATAAAGCTAAAATTGCCTCATCGTTTCAGGAAGCGTGTATCGACACACTGATTCATAAAATAACAGTGGCAGTAAGATCGACAGATATTCCTCGGGTAATAGTCTGCGGGGGAGTAGCGGCAAATCAAAGATTAAGAGAAAAACTCAAAGATTCATCTTTAGAAAACGAATACGAATTCTTTATTCCGGGAAAGAGTCTTTGTACCGATAATGCGGCAATGATTGCCTGTGCAGGTTCGCTTCTTCTAAATAAGGGATTGAGAGACAACCTGGCATTAAATGCATATGCAAATCTCGAAATCTAAAAACAAATTAAAATGATAAATCCGTATTCGATAAAATCCCTGAAATCCCTGATTGAATCGCTGGATATCCGGCCTCAGAAATCAAAGGGACAGAATTTTCTAATTTCTGAAGAAAGCGCAAATAAAATCGTGGATTTTTCCTTAACCACGAAAGATGATGATGTAATAGAAATCGGCCCGGGATTTTTATCTCTTACATTACCGCTTTCAAAAAAAGCCAAAAGTGTAAACTGCATTGAAATCGACAGGAAACTGTTCGATATATACAAAAAGATTGATTTACCCGAAAATGTAAAAATAATAAATAAGGATTTTTTAGAACTGGATCTTAAAGAATTTTTCTTCGGTAAAAAGTTAACGGTTTTTTCAAATCTGCCTTATTCAATTTCCTCACAGGTTCTGGTTAAGCTCTTTTTAAATTCAAAAATTATGGAAACGGCAACGCTATCATTTCAAAAAGAGCTGGCTCAAAGAATCATATCAGGGCCGTCTTCAAAAAATTACGGAACGCTTTCCGTTCAGAGTGCTCTTTTATGCGATATTGAATCGGGCCCGCTAATCAGCAGCGATTCTTTTTATCCAAAACCTGAAGTTCAAACCTTAACACTACGTTTTAAATTCAGGGAAAAACCCCTAATTAAACCGGAACATCTAAAGCCTTTTTCCGATTTTTTAAAGCGTATTTTTCAGTACAGAAGAAAAAAAATCCCCAACAATCTAAAAAACGCTCTTTGCTTACCTTCTGAGAAAATCAAAAGTCTGCTTGAAAAATCACGGATAGATCCCGATAAACGTATAGAGAATATTGAACCGTCAGAGATTTACAAACTGTTCTTAAGTGTCAACAAGGAACCGGAATTGCCCAAATCCTTAAGGGCTTAAGTATCTTTTGTGAAATGTTCTAGACAATATTATATATAAATGTTACTTAACCGTACTCATATGAAAAGGCCTAAGTATATAGCCATTGAGGGGCCGATTGGAGCGGGTAAATCATCCCTGACGAACATTTTAGGGATAAAACTCAAAGCCAGACTAATCCTTGATCAAAACAATCCCTTTCTGGAAAATTTTTACTCAGACATGACCAAATACGCGTTTCAAACCCAGCTTTATTTTCTTCTTTCACGTTTCGGTCAGCAAAAAGATTTAGGCCAGCAGGATCTGTTTCAATCAAATATAGTCTGCGACTACCTTTTCTTAAAAGACAGGATATTCGCTTCTATTACACTGGATGAGAACGAATTCATTCTTTACGAGAAGGTATACTCTCTGTTAAAAGCCAGCATCGCTTTGCCCGATCTCGTTATTTATCTTCAAACCGATGCTGAATCTTTAGAGGAAAGGCTAAAGAGCAAAAAAGGACCCTACAGCGATGCAATATCGCTGGATTATTTAAGAGAACTTGTAAAGGCTTATAATTATTTCTTTTTTCACTATAATCAAACGCCTCTTTTAGTAGTAAACACAAAAAAACTCGACTTTGTCAACAATCCCGAAGACAGTGAAAGCCTTTTAAAAGAAATAAATCAGCTTAAAAGCGGTACTAATTATTTTGTTCCATTTTAATAATTTATTGATATAAATACACCTCCTCATAAGTATTTAATTAAAGGAGCTTTTTTATGCCAAAGATAAAAAATATTAAAGCAAGAGAGATTTTTGATTCCAGAGGCAATCCGACAGTTGAAGTAGATATTTGGTTTGATTCAGGTCATTTCGGCAGAGCGGCCGTCCCTTCCGGAGCATCCACCGGAGAGCATGAAGCCTGCGAGCTTAGAGACGGAGACTCTAAAAGATTAATGGGTAAAGGAGTTTTACAGGCCGTTGAAAATGTAAATTCAAAAATAAAATCAAAAATTCTGAACCAAAGCATTAAAGATGTTGAATCACTTGACAAAACGCTTTTTGACCTTGACGGGACAAAGAATAAAACTAATCTTGGCGCAAACGCCATACTTGGAACTTCCATGGCTTTTGCAAAGGCCCATGCATGTGAAAAAAACCTGCCTCTATATTCATACTTGAGTGACGGAAAGGGAAACCTGCTTCCCGTCCCTCAGATGAACATTATCAACGGCGGTCAGCATGCTGATAACAATGCAGATATACAGGAATTCATGATTGTTCCTTTTGGAGCGGATTCGTTCAGAGAGTCCTTTAGAATGGGCGTTGAAACCTTTCATAATTTAAAGAAGGTTTTAAAATCAAAAGGAAAGAGTACATCGGTAGGTGACGAGGGAGGTTTTGCTCCGGCCTTAAAATCAAATGAAGAAGGTTTTGATTTAATAATTGAAGCGATAGAAAAAGCAGGATACAAACCCGGCAAGGACATATCTTTAGCGATAGATGCCGCAGCCAGCTCATTTTTTGATAACGGCCAGTATGTGTTTCATAAATCCGACGGATCGAAAAAAAGTTCTGCCGACATGGTAAAATTCTACGAGGCTTTACTCTCAAAGTATCCGATAATATCCATAGAAGACGGTCTGGATGAAAACGACTGGGATGGTTTTAAAAATCTTACCAGATCCTTGGGTGAAAAGATTCAGATTGTCGGAGATGATTTGTTTGTTACAAATCCGGAGTTTCTTACAAAAGGTATCGAAACAAAAGCCGCTAATTCAATTTTAATTAAATTGAATCAGATAGGTTCAGTCAGCGAAACTATGGAAACAGTTAATCTGGCACATAAGGGTAATTTCACAACGGTAATTTCTCACAGATCAGGAGAAACCGAAGACTCAACGATAGCAGATTTTGCTGTAGCAATGAATTCAGGCCAGATAAAAACCGGCTCGGCATCCAGGACCGATAGACTTGCAAAATATAATCAATTACTTAGAATAGAAGAAGATCTTGGCAGTAAAGCTCGCTTTGCAGGTAAAAACCCTTACAGCAGATTTTTAAAATAATTTTCGAAAAGAGGCTTTATGCTTAATCTTAAACAAAAAAAATTTTTGATCTTCGGATTTCTTATTATCCTGATAGCCGGATGCGGTCAGCCCTTACCCCTAAAAAACGCCTCTGAAGAAGTTGTTACAATGGCCAAAGGGATGTTTGATTACTGTCTGGGCGAGAATCACCAAAGCGAAGACATCTCTGACAAAATCAACGAAATTAAAACTCTTATGGATGAGATTTACCAGGGCGAGATGACTCCGCAAACCGACGATTCAAGACTAAAGATAATCGATAATGGATTACAGCTTCCGGCCTACCCTGAGCAGTATGAAACAGCCGGAGCGATAGTTGGGGTTCCTCTCGATGTAACCCTTCAACAGTTCATAGAATCACTTGTTAGAGACGACTGGGCGACCATTCTTACCGATCCGCAACGATATGTAATGTACCAGAGAGAATACACAGAAGGCGATAAAGACAAATTTGTCGCCGGTGAAGAGGATTATCTTTTTACAACAAATCTTCAGGAAGATACAGGGCAAAGAGGTATTAGGTTCAAATACACAACTAATTTAAGATTTATAAGACACCGCAGCGAAACGTTTCCTGATGAAGGAGTATTGGTTGTCTGTAACTGGATGACCGAACCTGCTGAAAACACAACAGGCGAATTAAATGCCTACATGGACTACCTTTATTCATGGAACATATATTATCCAAAAGACGCTAACTCTATTTACAAGATTAACTCAACTATGCTGAAAGCCGGAGGAGGTCTTTGGATTTTCATGTCAGGAGCAAATTCAGGCAATGTCGGAGAGGGGATAATCGACGAAACCACATCTTTTGTAAACTTCATTAAATCTGAGTACTATTGATATTAATAAAACAGTGAAATTTGTCAGATTAACATTTTTTCTTGCAATTATGTCCGTTTTCTCCTGCGGACAACCCTTACCTTTAAAAAATGCCGATAAAAACATTAACGATTTTGCGCAAAAAATGGCTGATTCCTGTTTTTACGGGACAAATCCCGGAGCGGACTTAAAAAACAGTCTTTTGAGCTTTAAAAATGTTCTTGATGAAGCTTTTAAGGGAAAAATTACGCCGCAAACAGAAGATTCTTCCCTGAAAATGCTATATGATCCGGGGCTTCAGTTAAGCTCATATCCTCCTGATGACGGATTACCCGGAGCGATAGTTGCAAGACCGATGGAGGCGGATCTTAATCTTATGATGACGGCCGTCCTCTGGGACGATCAGATAGAGGTTTACGGCCCTGAAAGATACGTATCTCTGGAAAGAGATTATAATGATGGAATAAAGGAAGATTTTCTCTCAGGCGCAGTTGATTACATATCCTATACAAATCATATTGTCGACGTAGGTCAGATGGATATTTCCTTTAAATACGATTCGTTTACAACTCTGACAAGACTGTTTGCCGAAGAATTACCTGAGGAAGGGGTTGTCGTTTTATGCATGCAGATGCAGGGAGAAGCGCAGCGTGTAAAAGGCGGTTTCAACGCCTATCTTAAAAGGCTTCACTCATTTAACCTATATTACCCGATAGATGGAAACAACACTTACAGGGTAGTAGGAAGCTGGACTGAAGCCGGAGGAAGTCTTTTTGTTTTCGGATCTTCAGCCAATTCCGGCAATATAGGTGAAGGAATCATTACAGAGTTTGATGGCTTATCAAACTGGCTGTCTTCGCACTAAGACAACTTAAACACTTCGTCGTTTTCACGTACGCGGTCTTTTACTTTAATCCCGACTGATTGACCTACACCTGCTTTTTCAACCGCCGCATTGTCAATCTGCATGGAATCAATTTTCTGTTCGAAATCAGTCGTTACACCCTTAAAATGAAGAATATCTCCGACTTTTATTTCACCTTCAAGATTAATTGCTGCTACGGAGGGTTTAGCGAAAAATTTACTTACGACCCCTACTTTGGTTTCATCGGCCATAACTTCTCCTTTCGCTGGGATATATTTTTAAAAGTTATTTCCTTGATATAAGGGCTGTGGCAAAACAAGCCATGCCTTCCTTTTTACCTGTGAAACCAAGTCCTTCAGTTGTGGTTCCTTTTATTGATATCTGCTGCGGTTCAATTCTTAAGTGATTTGCAATAATTTCTTTCATTTCTTTTGCGTAACCGGCTATTCTAGGTTCCTCGGCGATAACTATCGAATCTATATTTACAATTTCCCAATTTTTGCCTTCAATCATTTCTGAAATATAGCCTAAGAAAAAAGTACTCCTTTTATCCTTGTATTTTTGATCTGAATCCGGGAAATGAACACCTATGTCTCCTTCACCAAGAGCACCTAAAAGTGCATCACATATGGCATGAATAAGAATATCGGCATCGGAATGACCCTTAAGACCCTTTTTAAAAGGAATCTGTACACCACCCAGGTATAGCCCCCGCCCTTCCTGAAATCTGTGGACGTCAAACCCCGTTCCTATCCTTAAATTATACAAGCTAAATACTCCAGCTTTCCATGATTTTTTGCGCAACCTTCAAATCGGATTCAAATGTAATCTTGATATTTTCATAAGACCCTAAAAGAATTTTAACACTTTTACCAATTTTTTTAACAAGCGCGGAATCGTCAGTTGCAGTAAAATTATTTTTTAAAGCTTTCTCGTGAGCCTGAGCAATAAGATCATATTCAAAAGCCTGAGGAGTCAGGATCTCAAATATCTGCTTTCTTTGAAAAACTTCACTGATAATTCCCTCACTGCCCGCCCTGGCTATTGTATTTTTTGCAGGAATCGCAAATGAAACGGCTTTATATTCTTGAACCTCTTTAACAATACTTTCTACCTCGGTTGTTTTGATAAAAGGCCTTACTCCGTCATGAATTATCACATAATCTGTTTTACTTTCTATTGCCTTTAAACCGTTATAAACTGAGTTTTGTCTCTGAGCTCCGCCTTTAATTATTTTTCTTACTTTATTAAAGGAATACCGATCGACTATCTTCTCTTTTGCCGTTTCCTCATCGCCCTCGGGAACGACGATAATTATATCGTCCACAATGCCGCATTTTTCAAAAGGAATTAATGAATGATAAAGGATCGGTTTATCGTCAAGAAGATGGAACTGCTTTTTGATTTTCGAAGAAAATCTGTTGCCCCCTCCCCCGGAAGTTATAACTGCGCAAATATGCAT
>CAYYBZ010000047.1:0-9782 GCA_964470285.1 uncultured Oligoflexia bacterium | reverse complement strand
GAAAATAAAACGGTCTGGGTGTGGAAAGCTTTGCCATTGTAAGTCCCAGCGCATTATTACTCATTTGCATCTGACCGGAGTAGCCGAAACCGTACATTACATCATCCCTGCCCAGCTCAAGTTCAATGTTTTTAATCCCGAATTTCATGTAACCCTTTGCCATATCGAAGTCGAATTTGTCCCCTTTCTGTCTTGTAACCATTCGGGGCTCAAGATATATAGAGACATTATCGTAAAAATCAATCCAGCCGTTGCTACTCAGTACAGTATTTATGCCGTCGGATAAATTTTGACCGGAACGGTTTGATGCCAGAGTCTTGTTTTGTGCAATGGTTTCAAGGTGGGGAGTAGGATTTTGTCTTAAAAATATTGTTTCGATCGATGCACTGTTGAGGAATCTGTTTCTTATTTTATCTTTTCCTTTATCGAGCTCTTGAGAAAATTCATTTTTGAGTTCAACAAGAATTTCATCAATCAGGGAGAAGTTATCGGAAACGTTTTTATTTCTGTTGATTATCGCCTCTTTAAGCTGGCGTGCGAACTCCAGTCTGGAAATAGGTTTAATACCTGTTACATAAGTATCAATAAGGCCGAAAGCCCTAAGTTTTTCAAGCTTATCGTAGAGGTTACTTTGTGGGGGAACATTAGACGAGGCAGCAATGGCCATCAGCGGAAACAGTAGACAACATATTAATAATACTAGTGTTTTTAACCTCACAGTTCGGATATAATAGTTTAGACTGCTTATATTTAAAAGGAAATTATTACCTGCTCTGATGTATTTATCTGCTACCCATAATTCATTAATAATTACTTCATCAAAGAAATGCTTGACTTTATTACCTTAATAGCTTAGAAAGTAGCGTTTTTTAATAATCATAACGGACAAATTGCTTAGAATATGAAAACTTACATGAAAACATCAAAAGACCTTGAAAATAGAGGCTGGTTTCTTTTTGATGCCAAAGATAAAGTACTTGGAAGACTTGCCAGCGAAATAGCCAATATTTTAAGGGGTAAGAATAAACCCGACTATACGCCTCATATGGATTCCGGAGATTTTGTAGTCGTAGTGAACGCTGATAAGGTTAGGCTTACCGGTAATAAAATGAAGAACAAAATCTATTACAGGCATACAGGCTACATAGGCGGTTTGAAAAAGATAACGGCCGAAGAATTACTTGCAAAACATCCGGGTGAGCTTTTGAAAAAGGCGGTTAAGGGAATGCTTCCCAAAACACGGCTCGGGAAAAAGCTAATCGGAAAACTTAAGGTTTACGCCGGAGAGAACCATCCTCACAGCGCCCAGAAGCCTAAAGTTGTTAAGTAAAAGAAAAAGGAGCTTAGAGTATAATTATGGCACTTGAATTTATACATGCTGTTGGAAGAAGAAAAACATCGGTTGCAAGAGTTTATATTAAATCGGGCAAGGGTGACGTTTCTATCAATGAAAAAACACTGGATACCTACTTCGGAGAGATTCCGACTAAAGGAAGGGTTTTATTTCCTTTAGAGCTGACAGGACACAAAGACAAAATTGATCTTTCAGTTAATGTTAGGGGCGGCGGTACCCAAAGCCAGATAGGTGCCATAGCACACGGTCTTTCAAGAGCCCTTGTAAAACTTGATCCTGATCTTAGGAGTAAGTTAAAGAAGGAAGGTTTACTGACAAGGGATCCACGCGTTAAGGAAAGAAAAAAGTATGGGCAAAAAGGAGCCAGAGCAAGGTATCAATATTCAAAGAGATAATATCCAATTTGTTAATGAAATTAACAAAAAAGGGGCTAGTAGCCCCTTTTTTTTGTGGTTAATTTTCTTTGCAAAGAAAATTAACCATCCGGCGTAGCACTGCCTGATTAGAAACGTGCTAAGTTTATAATTTGAGAATTGTAGCTTGAAGGAAAAATCGTTGAAAAAATAGCGAAGACGGATGAAATTTAAATCAATTTGATTGATGAAAGTATTTAAAGTGATATTTTATAAAATTAAAAGAAGGATAAACGGAGGGATAGAATGAAGCCTAAATATATTTTCGTTACAGGCGGAGTTGTGAGTTCGCTAGGAAAGGGGATAGCGAGTTCATCCATCGGTGCCATTCTAGAGGCCAGAGGCTTAAAGATAACGATTCAGAAAATGGACCCTTATATAAATGTCGATCCGGGAACAATGAATCCTTTTCAGCACGGTGAAGTTTATGTCACAGATGACGGAGCCGAAACGGACCTTGATATTGGCCATTATGAGAGATTCACGGATGCAGTAATTACCAAGGATAATAATTTTACTACCGGAAAAATTTACGACTCGGTTATAAGCAAAGAAAGAAGAGGGGATTATCTCGGCGGAACGGTTCAGGTAATTCCTCATATCACTGACGAGATAAAAAATTCGATAAAGAAAGTAGCTAAAGATGTTGATGTCGTTCTTGTTGAGGTTGGCGGTACGGTTGGAGATATAGAGAGTCTTCCATTCCTGGAGGCCATAAGACAATTTAGAAACGATCTTGGCTATGAGAATGTTATCTATGTCCATTTAACTCTTGTGCCTTTTATTCCGGGAGCAGCGGAACTGAAAACAAAGCCTACTCAGCATTCTGTAAAGGCTTTAAGAGAGATAGGTATTCAGCCCGATATACTTCTATGCAGAACAGACAGGGATTTGTCCGATGATGTTAAGAAAAAGATAGCGCTTTTTTGTAATGTTGCGGTTGAAAGGGTTATTACGGCAAAGGATGCAAAATCAATTTATGAAGTTCCTCTTCTTTTCCATGAACAGGGGCTTGACGATAAGATTGTAGACAGATTGAATATATGGACCAGAAGTCCCAAGCTCGGTTCATGGGAGAAACTTATAAAGACCCTTCATGAGCCCCAATCCGAATGTACCATATGTGTTGTGGGAAAATATGTTAACCTTAAGGATTCATATAAAAGCTTAACCGAAGCGCTGATACACGGCGGGATCGGGAATAATGCCAGGGTAAATGTGAAATACATAGATTCGGAAGATATTGAAAAGGGAAAGCCGGAAGAATTATTAAAAGGTTGCGACGGAATACTTGTTCCCGGGGGCTTCGGCTCAAGAGGAATTGAGGGCAAAATATCTGCCGTCAAACATGCAAGAGAAAATAATATTCCCTTCTTCGGAATATGCCTTGGTATGCAGGTTGCAACAATCGAATTTGCAAGACATGTATGCGATTTAAAGAATGCAAACTCACTCGAGTTTAAGAATGATACGCCACATCCGGTAATTAATCTTATGGAAGAACAAAAGGATATTACCGATAAAGGTGGAACAATGAGGCTTGGTGCATATCCATGTGTTATAGATAGCGGAACAATAGCGGCAAAAGCCTACGGCAAATCCGAAATATCCGAAAGACACAGACATAGATTCGAATTTAATAATGAGTACAGAAAACTTTTCAAGGAAAAGGGAATTACTTTTTCGGGCATTTATCCCCTAAAGGACCTTGTAGAAATAATAGAATACGGTGAGCATCCATGGTTTTTGGGTTGCCAGTTTCATCCTGAATTCAAATCAAAACCCTTGAAACCACATCCCATTTTCAGGGAATTCATAAAAGCCGCAATCAATAATAGATGAAAGATTTAGAGTCATAAATAGGGTGTGAAAGCTCAATTTTCGTTACGGCTAACTGTATTTTCACTCGTCACACGTCACTTGTCACTCTGAAAATGGCATGTAATTTGCTAGGAGTTGGCATGCATAAATATGCTAAAATTGTAATATAATATAATAATATCAATATGTTATTATTGAAATAGCAAAAGAATCTCAATATGATATAATATTGATAGTTTTCAAATTGTACGTGTAAAACTCACTTATGAGGGGGATTTAAGTCTAAGATGGCGTTGGAAATCAAACAAACCTTAAAGCTTTCACAACAGCTTGTGATGACTCCTCAGCTGCAACAGGCGATCAAACTGCTTCAGCTTAACAGACTTGAATTATCCGAGCATGTAGCTCAAGAAATGCTTGAAAATCCTATTTTAGAAGAGAATCCTGAATTTGTAGAAGAAGAGATTAATGAAAAGGAAAAGAAAAAGGAAAAGCTTGAGGATGCCAAAACAAAAGAGATCAAAGGTGAAGGTGAAGGGGTAGAGGAATTTAATTGGGAAAACTATATTCAAAACTATACGCCTCCCACCTATTCAAAGCCTTCAGGGGATCAGGATTATCCGTCATTTGAGGCCACCCTGACAAAAAAGGCTTCCCTTTTTGATCATTTGAAATGGCAGCTTGAATTGTCAAAACTGGATGAAAAAGAAGAACTTTTGGGTCTTCTTATAATCGGAAATATCGATGAAGACGGTTATTTGAAATCATCAATAGAGGAGCTTTCAAGTAAATCCAAATGTGAAAACGAACTTATCGAAAAGGTATTAAAAAAAATACAGGAATTTGATCCCATAGGTGTTGCCGCAAGAGATCTTCAGGAATGTCTTGCAATACAGGCCAAACAGACAGCTGAGCCCGAGCTTATCAGAAAAATTATCGCAAATCACATGAAGGATCTCGAAAGAAAAAACTATAACGCGATTTCAAAATCCATGGGGTTAAATCAGGAGAAGGTTCATTCTTTAGTGAAGATTATTTGCGCCATGGAACCCAAACCGGGTAGACCATTCTACGATGAAAGTGCGCAGTATATCTCTCCCGATATATATGTTTACAAAGTTGGGGGTGAGTTTGTCATAGTTCTGAACGAAGACGGGCTGCCAAAGCTAAAAATATCGAACTTTTATCAGAATGCACTTAAAAAGGTTTCCACATCTAAAGATGAAAAGGAATATATCAATGACAAACTTAGATCGGCAATCTGGCTGATAAGAAGCATTCATCAAAGACAGAGAACAATTTTCAAGGTAACAGAGAGCATAATTAAATTCCAGGGCGATTTTCTTGAAAAGGGTATTTCAAATCTAAAGCCGATGGTGTTAAGAGATGTTGCTGAAGATATAGGCATGCACGAATCTACCGTTTCAAGAGTTACATCAAATAAGTATGTTCATACGCCTCAGGGGATATATGAGCTAAAGTTCTTTTTTAACAGCTCCATAAAGAGACTTCAGGGAACCGATATTGCTTCAGAAAGTGTAAAGGACAAAATAAGAACGATCGTAGCCGAAGAAAATCCCAAAAATCCCTATTCAGATCAGGAAATAGTGGAACTTTTAAGGCGTGACAATATCGAAATAGCCCGCAGAACCGTAGCTAAGTATCGGGAACAACTGGGTGTTCTGCCTTCGTCAAAAAGAAAAAAATATTTTTAGGATTCATTTAGGTTTGCAAAATGTGATTAAACATGCTTTTCTCTTAACAATCTCACCGTAAGTATTTTAACGTTTTTCTAAGAGGAGTGAGAATGAAAACAACCATTACTTTCAGACAATTAGAACCGACCGAGGCATTAAAAAGCCATGTCGAAGAAAAGATCGCAAAGCTTTCAAAACTGGTCCATAAATCATCCGAGGCGCATGTAGTTCTTTCAACAGAAAGATACCTTCACATTGCTGAAATAAAATTGCCGTTAAAGGGTAGCATGGTAAATGTTACCGAAAAATCTGCCGATATGTATCAGTCAATTGAAGGAGCCATAGAAAAAGCTCAAAAAAGCTTAGAAAAGATTAAAGGAAAGAAAAGAGCAAGAAAAAGAACCAGACCCCAGTCGAAAGAAATCTGAATATTGATCAACGGTTTTGCATCGCTGGTAACCGGTATATATTTATTTCTGGAAATATTCCCTCCTATGTGCATAATTCAACAGTATGCGTAGAATTGTTTTCATTACCGGCTTATCAGGATCGGGAAAAACAACCGTCAAGGATGCCTTTGAAGATATGGGCTTTTATTGCATCGATAATCTACCGGTAGGCCTGCTTGAAGAATTCATATCTCTGTCTGCAAAATCAGCCGAAGAAATAATGAAACTTGCCCTTGTTATGGACGTCAGAGCTCATAACTTTGTAAAGGATTTCCCTTCGGTATATGCGAGCCTTAAAAAGGCACGATATAGGACCGACCTTCTTTTTCTGGATGCCTCAGACGAGGTTTTGGGAAGAAGATTTTCCGAAACCAGAAGAAAACACCCTCTTTCAGGAGAAATATCTGCAATAGACGCCGTTAAAACTGAAAGAAAGCTCCTGAGGAAAATCCGTAAACTTTCGACCAGGGTAATTGATACCTCTGATCTTAATGTTCATCAGTTAAAAGATATCCTTTATAAATCTTTCGGTAAATCCGTGTCATATCAGGGGATGCAGGTTAATGTAACCTCTTTCGGTTATAGATACGGCCTTCCGCTTGATGCCGATATTGTGTTTGACGTAAGGTTTTTACCCAACCCGTATTTCAAAGATGATCTTAAACATAAGACAGGGCTCGATAAGGAAGTAGAGGACTTCCTGATGAATACGAAAGCGTCCAAAAAACTTCTAAAGAAACTCAAGGATTTATTCGAATTCCTCCTGCCGATGTACGAGAAAGAATGGAAAGCATACCTCAATATTTGCGTTGGTTGTACAGGAGGGAAGCACAGATCGGTTTTTGTAGCGGAAAAGATTTCTTCAAGCATCAAGAAAACCGCAAGAAAAATATCAACTACACACAGAGATATCAAAAGAAACTAGCATCTCAATTTTTATTTTTATCTTAAATTAAAAAAACGGGGAAATATAGATGGAGCAAATACGTATAATGTTTTATATGCTTATTTCTTTCGTGTTATCGCTGAGTTTAGCTTGGGTCTCTGATTCCCCCGCATCTCAAAGCGACGTTTTGGCAAAGCTTTATGAAGGTAAAAAAATAAATGCCAATGTCGCTAAGACATCATCAGGAAAAGTAATGTTTTTTATAGACGGAAAACCAACTGCGCTTTTCTGGGCAAATCTTACCGAAGGGAACCGTCAGTATAAAAGGGCCGGGATGAATACGGTTTTTGCCGAACTTTACTATCCCGAAAAGAAAAGTGAGATTAACGATGTGTTGAGAAAATTTGATCAGCTGTTACTCAGAATTAAAGAAAGAGGCTTGTATGTGATCATTTATACACACAATACTGTTCATGAAAGAGCAGGAGATGAACCCTGGGATATGGGCGATAAATGGGAAAGCTTTATTTCTGAAGTGGTTAAAAGATATTCCGGTGTAACTAATCTGATAGGGTGGAATTTTTCCGATGAAAACGGCGATCATATAACTTATCCCCGGTCAATGTTTCAGGATTATCTTAGAAAGGAATACTCAACTATCAGCAAATTGAACTCTGTTTGGAAAACAAAGTACGTTTCATTTAAAGATATCAATCTTGAGTATAAAAATTCGGGATATGGAAGACCCGATTCAGGTATGATTTCGGTTAATTTTCCCTACGGATTGGGACCGAAGGCTTTTGATTCCGCAAGTTTCAAGCTATGGAGGGTAAGAAGTGCCCATAAACGGTTTGAAGAAGTTATTAGAAAGCATGACAAAAATACTCCGATATTCGGAGGAGCAAATAATCTTGCCTGGCCGGTTACACAGATACCTTCTAAATGGGTAACATATTTTGACTTTTATCCGGGTTTTTCCGGTCCCGATCTTCAGACACATCATATCTGGATTCTTGATATCGGCCGCGGTCCAAATATACGTCCTGCGATTCAGATGTTTCTCCCTGAGCACTCGGCGAATTTCGACTGGCACCTTGATGCGAGAGTTATCAGGGGCTGGATGGTGGAATCTGCCATTCACGGAGCTTCGGGTATTACATTCTGGCCGTGGAGATTTTTGGCAGAGGAAGAGCGAAAGGGAGATAAAAGCACCCCTATACAACGTATTGACATGACAGGAATGACTATAAGGGCATTAAAGGAGTCAGGCATTTTTGAAATGCTTCCGGATCCTTCTATTGCCGTTCTATATGAACCGTATGCCCATGGCTGGGGATCTGCCTCTCAGGTTTACGGCTTACTACCCCAACCCTATAACGAACCCTGGATATTTATGAGTGAGTTGCGATTTGGAACCAGTTACGGTCAGGTAGAGTATCTGACAAATGACAGTTTAAAAAATGCGGACTTGGACAGATACGGAGTAATAATTGCTCCTTTTGCAGTTGGAATTGATGTTGCCGCAATAAAAAAACTCTCAGAATACGTAAGCAAAGGAGGGATATTATTTGCAGATACCGGTTTTTCATCCATCACGGGAGGTAAAACATTAACGTCAATGCATAATAAAGCTAAGGATCTATTCGGTATAAGAAAACTTAAAAAGAGCAGAAATAAAAAAGGTCTTTATAGAGTAACAAAATATTTTAAAGAAATATTCGGTGAATTGGAAGGTGTAAAAGGCGAAACCGACAGATACAGGGAAATGACTTTAGATGTTGAAACGACTTCAGCAAGGGCTGTTCTGAAAGGTCCGCAAGAACAGGGAATGTATGTGAATAAATACGGTAAAGGGTATGCCATATTTTTAAGCGCACTGGGCTATATGGAACCTACGGTTTTCGATGAGCTTTTAAGATATATGCATCAAAACCTCTTTTCTAGAAGAGCCTTGATCGAACTGGTTGATAAACCTGACTGGAAAAAGGTTTCAGCCAGACCTTTTTATTCGCCGGATTTTGAAATTGCAAAATATAAAAACGGCTTTGCGGTTCAGAATTTAACCGAAAATCAGCGTGAGGTTTTGATTAAAGGCTGCGGGGATGAGTGCTCGTTTAGGCTTGAAGGAAAAAGTGTTTTACTGGTGAACCGAGGTGAAATAATACCTTTGGGTAGCGGTATATGGAATTAACAAGGGAATATTGGAATGTATTTCTCCCGCTTGTTGTTAAATAAAAAAATATTACTGCTGGTCGTTGTCCTAATCGCCCTTGCAACCGGGATCAGGCAGTATTTTACCGGAGGTCTGGTCGGAGGAGATTCCATCCGTTATTACGCATACATGCGTTCAATTATAATTGATCAAGATGTTGATTTTGATAATGAATATGAATATTTCAGCGCTCAGAAGTCAAAGTTCACCGGGTTTAGTAAACTACCCAAGATTCCCATGAGAAATATATCTACGGGAAAACACAGAATGCACTACCCTGTTGGAACAACAATTTCATGGGCCCCCTTCTTTCTGATTGCTCAATTGATAAATGTTCCGGCATATTACATAAGCGGTGATTCTGCATATTTAAACGGATATACTCAAGTCCATTACTTTATCGTCTCTCTATCTGCGCTTTTCTATATACTTACTGGTTTTTATCTGATTTTCAGATTTCTAATTAAAAATTTCAAAATCGAAGATGATGTAGCATTGTATTCCTGCACACTTATACTGCTTGCTACTCCTTTAACCTATTTTTTAATATACTCCCCTACATTTTCCCACCCCGCGAGCTTTTTCTGGTGTACATGTTTCGTGTTGTATTTTCTAAAGAGTTATATTGAAAAGAAATTCAAAACGGTTTCATATGTATGGCTCGGTCTGTTTTTTTCTATGGCATTTCTTACAAGGAATCAGAATATCGTTTTCTTACTTCTTCCCATCGCTTTTATGGTCCGTGATTTTATAAATAAAACCAGGATTTTCAGACCTTCACTTTACGAGGTAATTATTTTCTTTGGAATACTTGCCGTTTTGGAACTTCCCCAGCTATTTATCAACAATCATCTGCACGGCTCTTATTTTTCTTCAGGATATGCAGAGTATGAAGGGTTCAGATACCTTTTAAATCCAAAAATTTTTTTCGTATTGTTTTCTCCACAGAA
>CAYYBZ010000046.1:4484-10168 GCA_964470285.1 uncultured Oligoflexia bacterium | reverse complement strand
CGTTTAACTCCCTTATCGGAAGTGCATCCAGCTCTGCCCGCAGCATAATTCTCTTCCCCGGTTTCTTACCTGAGAAAATAACGGCAAGACCGTTTCCACCGATATTTTTGATAACTAAATTCGGCTTAAAAGCCTCAATAAAAGACAGTATAATCCCAGCTGTATTCTTCTCATTGCCTGACAATTCAGCATTCATATGAAGTTTTTTTCGCAAGTTTATCAACTTATTGAGTTGACCGTGTGAAAACATGTCTTGTTGTTTCTTATTCATAAATTACATTTACCATAATTTGATAGCTTAACCCTTATTATATTTTGGTTTTGCATAATTTATAATATTATACTTTTTTGAAAGAATCTTGGCTGCTTGACTGTCTATATTTTAAAAGGGATTAATAATGATTCCGGAAATTATCTGCTAATATCCCATGTTTCTGCTGCTCAAACCCCACAAATTGCTTTTGATAGCGCCATAAAGGCCTATAAAAGCGGAAATTATTACAAAAGTGCAGATATCCTTGAAAAACTATTAAAAAATTATCCTGAGAAATCAATTTACCGGTTTAATCTGGGAAATGCTTATTAGTTGCATTAAGTTTCGTATTTATTGCCTTTTTTAATTTTCAGCCTTAACTACCTTGTTCATGGTTTCCCGGACATCCCTTGGAGGATCAATTTCTTTAAGTTCAGATCTTACTATTTCAATTCCCCATGTGGCTGTCTCTTCTTTTAAGGTTTTCTGAAGTTCGTTGTTAATTTTTCCTCTTTCGCTGTTTGCCGATTTTAAAGAAAGAGTTCCTAAAATGTATTTTTAAAACCACTAATTCCAGTTGCCTTTTATGGATTATCTTCTGTCATTTTTCCAACCTAAAGATCATCTTATATACGTTCCAATTTCAACTCAAGATGTTTAAGTTTATTCATATTTGAAATAAAAAAGCCGACAATTACGTCGGCTTTATATTCTTGGATAAGAAAATTAATCAATCTCATTGAAATGACAGAACCGTATCAAGTTTGATAATGAATACATCGCTTTGATGCGACTTTGTTTCTGCCAGTAAGTCACCGAAAGCTTCGCCTGTGACAACGAGCTGACCGTTTGAATCAACTAAGGCTCCCCTTATAGCTTCTTCACCTGGTGTACCGAACTGCAATCTCTTCTTTTCTTTTCCGTCGGCGTCAAGTTTAACGATAAATATATCGTTACCCCCCCTGTTGCCATATCCGTCCATGTCTCCGGTTGTATTCCCGGTAAGAAAAACATTTCCCGTGCTGTCCGCCGTAACGGCATATGACCCGTCATGTTCTGTGGTTCCGATTTGCTTTGTCCACAGCTTTTCCCCCAAGGAGTTATACTTGATAACAAAAGCATCGGATAGTCCAAGATGAACATTTCCGTCGAGATCCTTCATTGTACTTCCGGCAATGTAAGTATTGTTATACTGGTCAACATAAATGGCCTCGGCCGAATCAGCCTCGGTTGTTCCTAGCTGGCTGTACCAGATTTTTGTCTCCTCAATTAAATCATATTTAAGGGCAAAAAAGTCCCTGAAACCTGCATTATCTATATCGTATAGAGTTTCATTTGTATAACCGGAGATAATAGGAATGCCAAAGCTATCTGTATCTATAGCTCTTGCAACGTCGTTTACAAGGCTTCCCATCTGCTTTGTCTTAATATGGGTTCCGCCGGGTTGATATTTTGTAATAAATAAATCGGTCATTCCGTACTGAGAACCTTCAAGGTACCAGTTAGTATGCCCCGCAAAATATATATTTCCTTCATTATCAACAGCAGCATCGTAAGCTGCGTCTCCCTCAACCGTGCCTCTTTGTATTGTCCAGATTTTGTTTCCTGAAGATCCGTACTTTACAAGAACCATATCCCCTTCACCCTGATTTGTATGTCCGTCAAATGAACCGTAAGTATATCCGGCTCCGTAAACATTACCGGAAGAATCGACATCTATTCCTGCAATTGCATCGATTTGATTAGATCCGGCATTTGTTATCCAAAGAAGATTGCCGGAGCTGTCAAATTTAGCTATGAAAGCATCCGGTCCACCCTGATTATAGTATGAACCGAAATCTCCGTCTGATCCTCCTGAAACGAAAATATTATCATCGGAATCAATTGCTATATCAAACCCCGTGTCATTTTTGTCATTATCACAACCCATGTAGGTAATGGAAAAAGACGGCGGAGGAGTCCAAACATCATCGTCATTATCATCATCGTCGTCGTCTCCTTTTGTACCTTCATCACCCGACAGCAAAGGAGTGCCGTCATCGCCTCCTTTGGATCCGCATGAAACGGTTACAATCAGAAAAAATACCGATAAAAGTGTAAGTAAAACCTTGAATTTTGCCATTTCTACCTCTCCTCGTTTAATGCAATTTTTAAATGCAAGCTCCATACCACTTAGCGGAACGATAAAGCATTGTATTTACAAGCACTTGCATAGTCGAGATTGCATATTATTTCACCTGAATATAAAAACTTTTCATATTATTAATATTTTTCATTGTATTAGATAATTCTGGTGTCATTCTTATTTTTTGTAATATAGTCATTTCAATATCAATTTTTGGGAGGTAGTTAGTGAAAATCGCTGTTTTTATTGCTCTGTTTTTTTTAAGTACAACCGCTTTTCTGATTCATGCCTTTGCTGACATGAAAGATTTACTTATAGATAAAAAAGAGGCTTACATAAAAATAATCGGCGAATCAAAACTTTTTAGCATAGAGAGCGCCGTTTACAATACGGCACCACAGGCAAAAGACGGAACAAATTTTTATAAACTTTCACTAAAGGTTAATAAAAATGAGGGAAAGGCCACCTTCACTTTCGTAAGACAGCCCGATCATCAGGAATATCATATCTGGGAAGAATATAACGATTCCGCCAAGGAGCATAAACCACAGGAACATTTTCAAAAAGTGATCTTAAAAGTTTCTCAGTTTAAAGCGAACAAAAAGAGTTTTAAAAAGGAAATTGCGCTGGAATTCGACCTGATTGAGCCCGAGGAGTTCGTCGTGCATCCCGGACAATTACTAAAAATTAAGTGGCATGGAGACGGAGGCTGGGGCAGTACCGGTTACCACCTATACTCTTACAGTGAATCGACAAAAGAAGCGGACAGCAACAAGTAAGAAAATCATAAAAACAAGTACATAACGAGATTTATTATTTTGTTCGGCTACGCTGCCGCAACCGCCGGATACTGAAATACTAATCCCCGAATCATCTCCTTCAGGGTCTTTCCCGCCGTCGTTAATTTCATTATCATGTATTTCGTTGCAGTCGTCACCTTCGCATATAATAGGCACGGTTTCTCCGTTTTTCTGAACATCAATTAAACCGACATTCGATACTTCAAATGATACCTGCCATGTATCCCCGTTTCTGTCGGTAAGACTTACCCTTAAAGAAACATCATCGCTAATATGTGCAGCATCGGAAGGAATAAAGCCGACTGAATCGGGTGAGAGATAAAATAAACTAAAAAATGTCTCCATTACCTCAGAGGCGGCAGGTTTTACTGTTATTAAGTCTGTAGCTCCCTGATCTGTCAAAGTAATGTCTGCACTTTCTGGAAGCAGGGTTTTCATCCAACCATGGCCTGAGCCATGACGTGAAACCAGCGTTTTCTCTGTAGCGTTTAAAGTTGCCGCTGTGTCCCATGTATGTATCAAAAACTCCTTATCTCCGTTTCCCTGAATTCTATCTCTTAAAACGACAATATCGGGTGAAATTACAACCATTTCGCGGGTAACCTTACCTTCTTTGGGTGTAATCACTTGCGCATCAGGATATGCTTTGGAAAAATCCCCCGCACTGTAGGTAAACTCCGCCCCTTCAGCATAGGAAATTATTTTCCCGTACTCATATTCAGTTTCTTCAAGAGGCTGAGCATACTGAATCTTGCTTGCATAGTATGTCGGTATCTGAGAACCGCCTATCAGAAAAGTATTATGATTAACTGTTCTTGAAATTGAATCGCCGTTTCCAGCGTTTTCTACAAATAATTCACCTCCATACGCCTCTATCAATATCTGCCCCTGATCTTCATGCTGATGTCCGTTATAGAAAGGTCCGCAATGAAAGTAAACCCAGGTATCGTTTGCTTTGAAGCCTGAACGGACAACGACTTCTCCCTGTCCCTGGAAATAAATACTTTTGGGAATTGCATTTAAATCCAAAGGAGCAAGCGTTTCATTGTACCAGAGAACCGGTGCAAGCTGATGGAAACCGTAGGTAGTTCCGGTGAAAGACTGATCCTTTATATGTTTTGCAAACTGATCGTTATATTTCCCGCTAATCAGGGAAGCGGCAAACCCCATTGAACTGTCGCCGATTCCTGTTGAATAACTTCCGTTTCCTTTAGGTGATAGATAACCGCCTGGCCTTCTCATATAAGTAAGATATTTTGGTAAGGTTTTAAGTCCGTTGGCCAGGGGGAACAAATCCTCTCCCGTTCCGGTTCTCCACGCCTCAAGCATGCGGCCGTAATGGGGATGTGTCATTCCGGTATGTCCCATATCCTCTCCCCAACCTCCGTTTCCAGTAAATCCCGACAAAAGATGCATGTCCGAATCACCCCCGGCTTCCTGATTCATGGCCGGTATCATATGATTATCGAGTAATTCTTCGGCTTCATCCATCCAGGAAACAGCATTGGAATCGCTAATTGCTTCACCGTAAAGGGCAAGTCCGGCAAAAGCCAAAGAGCCGAGGTGATAGTAAAGCTGATTTGAATAATCGCTCATCTGATTTGCTCCTGAATACGGAATATCATGCGGGGCATAATCATATAAATCATTCATCATTGAAACCAGAACTGTACCGATGTTGTTTCTCTGTGTTGCATTTAAATCGTTCCATAACCAGTCCAAAGCTATTGCATGCCCGTATACCTGATATGTAAGCTGCCAGTGATCAAAATCACCGGTTGTATACCCGAATTGAATCCAGCTGTTCATTAATTTATCTTTATAAGATGTCGAGGGTTCCAGAAGATGCAATAATGCCAAAGCCTGCATTTCAATACCTGCTATTTCACCGTTCGAATGCGGTGAAGATGAATTATCCATTCTGGTTCTTAATTCGTTATAAAAAACTGCAATTTTCGGATCGGTTATACGAATCTGTAAATCGGCAATATCGGCGGACCTTAAGAATATGCGCGGATGACCGGAAACAACGGTATAGGAATGCGCACTAAAGCTGAAAAGAAAAATAAATATGAATAAAACAAAATTTATAATTTTCAATTTAGTGGTCCCTTTTTGACAAATCTATAAACATGCAATCAATGTGCCCAAAAACAGTAATTTTCGCTAAAATAGTTGCGTGATTACAGGGATTTAAAGTGATTTCAATGAAGGTTTTTGATGCAAAATGTGAATTTAATTTTTTTTATGCAAAAAGGTCAATTTCAGTAAAATATTTCAAAGTTGCCTTTATTTTTAGATAAAGATTCTGGATTATATTTTTAGGAGTTCTTATGAAAAAAATGATTCTTTAACTACTGTTCTTAATTTCCTTAGTTTCACCGATTACGGCAGCTCCGATTGAATCACCCCAGACATTTACCGTAGTTCTACAACGATCTAAAAACCAGTCTATTGCCCATATGAAACCAATACCTTCAAGCGGAAGCCCTACGGCATTTAACAC
>CAYYBZ010000046.1:0-4474 GCA_964470285.1 uncultured Oligoflexia bacterium | reverse complement strand
ACGATGACCATCATAACAGTTCCGGCATGGGGTATTCCTGCTGCACCTACAGAAACCAGTGTGGCCGTTAGAAAAATAGTTAGCTGCTGCGCAAAAGATAAATCCATTCCATAAACCTGAGCTATAAAAAGAGCGGCAACTGCCTCGTAAAGGGCTGTCCCATCCATGTTAATAGTAGCTCCCAATGGAAGAACAAAAGAAGCCGCTTTGGGATCGACTTTATTCTTATGTTCAACAAGTTCCATGGTTATGGGAAGCGTTGCGGATGAAGAGGCGGTTGTAAAAGCTGTAACCAGGGCCTTATCCATGTTCAAAAAATATCTGAAAGGCTTTTTCTTCCCGAAGAATTTTAGAATCAGCGGAAGCGTTATACATGCATGTATTAACAGCGCAATTATTACGGTTAAAGAATAAAGTCCTAATCCCGATGCAAGCTGACCAAGAGAGCCTTTTTCTCTGGCGACGATCGAACCTATCAGCGCCATAACACCGACAGGAGCAAAGTAGATTATAATAATAACCATCTTCATTATCGCTTCATTGATTCCCTCAAAAAAGTTTATAACGACTTTGGCTTTTTCACCTATTGTTGAAAGAACCGTGCCGAAAAACAGCGAAAAGAAGATTAAGGGAAGAATTTGGCCCTCAGCAGCTGACTTGAAAATATTTGAGGGGATTAGTGCCGTAATTACATCTATAAGGGATTTATTTGTGCTTTTCCCGACTATTTCGGGTATTGAAGAGGCAAAATTCTCGACTCCGCTGCCCGGTTTGATTAAATTTACGAGGAGAATACCAACAAAAACGGAACAAGATGTAGTTACAAGATAATAAACTATTGTTTTACCGGCGGTTTTACCGAGCCTTTTTATATTGCCCAGGGATGTAACTCCTATAATCATGGAAGCAACAATGAGAGGGACCACTATCATCCTAAGAGCGTTAAGGAATAAGATTCCCAAGAATTCAATTTTGAGGAATAAAGAAGGGATGAAGTAGCCTCCCAGAATCCCCAGGATTCCCCCTACAATCATTCCCAAAAGAATGAAATTACCTGTTTTGCTGTTCACTGCTTTTTAATTTACCTTCTTGAAGGGATAATACAAGGACTAAGTGTTTAATCGAGCGTTTTTAACGGCGTAAGCAACTCTAATCTTTATACAAATGTAATTGATTCTTGATTTAAACCTAACAAGATGTTTATCATAGTGAAATTTTTCTTGGAGGTTTAGAGAATGTCTAAAAGGCTAATGAACAAGGTTATTTTCACGACAATTTTTATTATATTTCTCCCGGCACTTGTTTACGGACATTGCGAAATTCCATGCGGTATTTACGGAGATGAAATGAGATATGACATGCTTCACGAACATGCGGCAACGATAGAAAAATCTATGAGAATGATAAAGGAATTATCAAAAGCAAAAAAAACCGATCAAAACTACAATCAGCTTGTTCGCTGGATAAATAACAAGGAAGAACATGCAATTAAATTCATGGAAATTGTATACCAGTACTTTTTGGCACAAAGGATAAAAAATCCCGGCAATAAAGATAAAAAGGGATACGAAACATACATAACCCATCTTAAGCTTTTTCATGAAATGCTTATCACCGCAATGAAATGCAAACAGACCGTTGAACTTGCCAATGCAACAGACTTAAGCAAGCTGGTTGACGATTCAAGAACGCTTTATTTCAAAAACAGGAAGTAAGCTCTCATGTATTCCTTAAAGCTTCCTTTACCGTTCTTTTGAGCTCGGAAAGATTAAAGGGCTTTTTAAGTAATGTATCTGCACCGAAAAACTGTGCCCTTTCATTGAATTTATCCGCCTCAAACCCTGAAAGCATTATTATCGGTGTTCCGGACGTTTCGGGTCTTTCTCTTAAAGCCTTACAAACTTCAAACCCGTCTTTTTTGGGCATGATTACATCAACGATTATAAGATCGGGATTTTCACTTATAACTTTGTCCATACCCTCTTCCCCGTTCGAGGCAGTGACAAATTTATACTTTTTAGATTTTAAAGAATCCAGAACTATCTGAAGCTGCAAAGGTTCATCATCAATTAATAGTATCTTTTTTGCCATTTTACTCTCCCCCCCCCATGTTAGGTTTGACTAACTTTTTAATTATCTCATCAAGCAAGCATTAATAGAGAAAAAAAATGAGGGAATCACGATAATGCTTTTAATATCATATGCTTATACTTGAGAAAAAAATAAAAAACGACATGCTACTAAATGATTGTGATTAAAAGCTCAGAGTTCAGATTTTAGATCAAGATTGAGATTGAGAGAATAGATATAAAATCCAGAATGATCTTTTTCTGAGCCTTGTTAAGTTTTGGCGAATGAAAAAGATCATTCTGGATTTTATTAACTATTTTCAGGAGATCACCACGTCACCTTCGGTTCTTCGTGATGATGACAACATGCACTTTTTATGAGCCTGGGCGGGTTTAAGCGAAAAAAAAGTATTCCCTGAATTTTCTTAATTACTTTCAGTTTAATTAAGGAATTCTTTTATTTTAGATTTAAGGATTTCTTCGTCATAAGGCTTTCTGATTACATAAACAGCTTTGGCATCCGCACCCTTTGATTCAAGATCGGGGTCATCAAGAGACGATAAAAGAATAATCGGAATATCTTTAGTTTTCGCGTCTTTTTTCAAAATATCGCACACATAAAATCCGTCTTTACCGGGAAGCATAATATCCAAAATTATAAGATGAGGGATTTGTTGTTTTGCTTTCTCAATACCTTTTTCTCCGTCTTCCGCGCTTGCAAACTCATAACCTTCTTTTATCAAAAGATCTTTAACCATTTCTATTTCAACTAAATCATCCTCTATCATTAAAACCTTTTTTGCCATTTTTCACCTACCGTTGCTTATTTGTTTTTTGAGATAACCATCTTACCTGACTTGTATACTTCTTTAATGTGATTAATTCCATAATGATAAGGCAAATAGTTTATTGAAGGAATATCCATTAAAACCATGTCAGCCGATTTTCCTTCAGTTAAACTCCCGGTCTCTTTCTGCCTTGAAACGGCATGGGCTGCATTTATTGTAATTGCCTTTAATACTTCTTCAGGCGTCATTCTCATATAAGTACATGCCATTGTGCACATAATAGGAAGAAACTCACTCATGGATGATCCCGGATTAAAATCCGTCGCAATTGCTACTTTTAAACCGAGATTAATCATTTTCCTTGCCGGTGCAAATTTTGTCGAGCCTAAGAAGAACGAAGTCCCGGGCAATAAAACAGCAACCGTTCCCGCTTTGGCCATTCTTTTAAGCCCTTCTTCATTTGCCGCCATTAAGTGATCCGCTGAAACTGCACTTAATTCAGCCGCCAAAGCTGCGCCGCCGGTATCCACAAATTCATCGGCGTGAAGTTTTATTTTAAAACCGTACTCCCTTGCCACCGACAATATGTCTCTTGATTCTTCTACTGTATAAACGCCTTTCTCGCAGAATATATCACAAAACTCAGCCAGCTTTTGCCCGGCCACTTCAGGAATCATCTCATTTTTTAAAATATCAATATATTTTTCTCTTTTGGTTTTGTATTCGGAAGGGATTTCATGTGCACCCAGAAAAGTTGGCACTAGATCAACACTGTGATTTTCATTTAACTTTTTTATGACTTTAAGAGTTTTTAACTCAGCCTCGGTTTCCAGACCGTAACCGCTTTTTGCCTCGCAGGTTGTTATTCCATAGGCAATCATCCTATCGAGCCTTCTAACCGAATTATCATAAAGCTCATCAAAAGAAGCTTTTCTGTTCATTCTAACGGAAGACATTATCCCTCCGCCCTCTTTTGCAATATCCATGTAGGGTTTTCCCTGTATTCTCTTTACAAATTCGTCTTCACGCGTCCCTGAAAAAACAAGATGTGTATGGCAGTCTATAAACCCGGGGGCGGCTATCATCCCCTTGGCATCAATTATCTCGGCATCGTCAAAATCCAGATCCCGCTTGTAATCATAATCTTTGCCGGTCCATATAATCTTTTCACCTTTAAAGGCTATAGCACCTTCCCTGATAAGCCCAATATCTCCTTCGCCCTGATTAGAATCAACAGTATATAACCTAGAAATATTTCTAATTATCTTATCGGGTTTTTGCATTTTACTACTCCCTGCTTTTAACCGCGAGGCTTTAAAAAGCCTTTGTAATTTTATGAAATCAATTCATTAGAATTAAGCAACGATTTTTTCGAGCCTAAGCGGGTTTCAGCGAAGAAAAAATCGTTACTGAATTCTAATAGAACCGTTTTAGCTCATCACTTAATTATTTTTACATCCTTTTGCTTCGCTATTTCAATAGCACGCTCGTACCCCGCATCGGCATGTCTTATTACGCCCATCCCTGGATCACTTGTTAAAACTCTTGATAGTCTATCATCCATTTGCTTTGTACCGTCCGCTACAATTACCATTCCCGCATGCAGTGAATACCCGA
>CAYYBZ010000045.1:0-10186 GCA_964470285.1 uncultured Oligoflexia bacterium | reverse complement strand
AAGAAGGCGTTTATCAATGTCAGAGGCCGAAAAGTCAGGTAAATCGGCACCCTCGGCAACGGTTTTTAAGGTTTCAAATTCGCTCGGTCTTTGGAAAGGTTTTTTATTGAAAAAAAGTTCATATAGTACGCACGCTAAGCTGAAAAGATCGGATCTGTTGTCAACATTTAGGCGTTTTATCTGTTCCGGAGACATGTAGTTTGCTTTTCCCTTGATTTCACCGGTTTTGGTTTTTGCTTTACTTTGAACAGACGTAGCTATACCGAAATCGGTAATCTTAATATATCCTTCATATGAAACCAGAATATTTTGCGGTGAAATATCCCTGTGAATTATGTTTAAAGGCTTTCCGTCTTTTGAGAAATTATGAGCGTAGGCCAAACCTTTCAATATTTCGGCAACGATAAAGAGAGAAATATCATTATCTATCTTTAAATTTTTTGATTTCGCGGTTTTTATTAATTTTCCCATATCCTGTCCGTCAACGTATTCCAGAACCAGATAAAAGCCTCCGGTAACTTCGATGAAGTCGATTGTTTGAACAATATTGGGGTGAGAGAGCCCGCTTGATACTCTGGCTTCCGAAGTCAGCATATCTATAAAATTGCTTTCATCGGAATAAATCGGAAGAATCTTTTTTAGGACTACGGTTTTTTCAAAACCTAAAATACCTTTTTTAACCGCTTTAAAGACCTCGGCCATGCCTCCATCTGCGATCTTTTCCTTGATTGCATAACTGCCGGGGTTTAAATCCATTGTCTCCGTTAAGTCAGTTTTTTTGTTAATTCTGCTAAGAGATCAGAGATTTTTACACGTTGCTGTTTCATTGTATCTCTGTCTCTTAATGTAACAGTTTCATTTTCTTTTGTTTCCGAATCGACGGTAATTCCGAACGGTGTTCCTGCCTCGTCCTGCCTTCTGTAGCGCCTTCCAACCGAACCTGATTCATCATAGAATACTTTAAAATGTTTTTTTAGGTTTTTATGAATATCTTTGGCAATGTCATCTAAACCGTCTTTTCTTACAAGCGGTAAGATAGCGGCTTTTATAGGCGCAAGTTTCGGATGAAGTTTTAATACCGTTCTTTCTTCATCTTTAACCTTTTCTTCTTCATAGGCGTTGACTATAAAACATAAAAACGACCTGTCGCAGCCTGCCGACGTTTCTATAATGTAAGGCAGATATCTTTCCTTGCTGGCCTCGTCGAAATATGCAAGATTTTTGTTTGAATACTCGCTGTGTCTTTTTAAGTCAAAATCTGTTCTGTTATGAATGCCTTCAATTTCCTGCCAGCCGAAGGGAAATTCATACTGAATATCTGTGGCCACTTTGGCATAATGTGCAAGCTCGTTTTCTTTATGATCGTACATTTTCAGCTTATCTTTGTTCAGTCCGAGATCAACGTACCATTGAAACCTTTCATTTCTCCATTTTTTAAAGTTTTCCATGTCCGATTTGGGGTTTACGAAATACTGCATTTCCATCTGTTCGAACTCACGCATGCGGAAGATGAAATTTCCCGGTGTTATCTCGTTTCTGAATGCTTTTCCGATTTGCGCGATCCCGAATGGAATTTTCTGTCTGGAAGAAGTCTGTACATTTAGGTAATTTACGTAAATTCCCTGTGCCGTTTCCGGCCTTAAGTAAACGATGTTAGCCCCGCTTTCAAGAGGGCCCATAAAGGTTTTAAACATTAAATTGAACTGCCTTGATTCGGTTAATTCGGGCGAACCGCAGGAGGGGCATTTTTCCATTTTTTCTTCAAGCTTGAATCTTCCTTTACATTTCTTGCAATCTACCAAAGGATCAGTAAATCCCTCGACATGCCCCGATGCCTCCCATACTTTTGGATGCATGAGTATGCTTGCATCTATACCTTCAATATTGTCATGACTCCTGGTCATTGATTCCCACCAGAGTCTTTTGATGTTGTTCTTCATTTCGACTCCCAAAGGACCGAAATCGTAACACGAGTTTATCCCTCCATAAATTTCAGATGACTGAAAGACATATCCGCGTCTTTTACAAAGTGAAACTATCTTCTCCATGTAATCCGGTTTGCCCTTTTTCTGGCTCATTTTCAGCTCCAATCTTCAAAAAAATTCTAATTTAGACAAGAATGTAGTTGTATAAACAACAATAATCAAGAGTTTTTAGGGATTGCAGGGCTGGGGCACGTATGCCCTTAAGTCCTGATAAATTGCGGTTTTAAAACCGCAGTTAGATTCATTGTAGACACATAAGTATCTACAATCATTGAATTAGCTGTATGGTATGGAAGTTGCTCTATTTATTGAGAGTAATGTTAAGCTTTGGAGGTTAGCAATGAAAAGATACTTTTTAATAATACCCTTGTTTTTACTGCTTGCTTTAGGTTGCTCACAGAAGGAAGCCGAAAAAAGCGCAAATAGTAATGATTCGGATGTTGCTTCAGGAGTAGGGACTGAAAAACCGGATGCGACAGATACATTGAATCTCACTCTTAAGGTAGAGATTGGTAAAATGTTAAACGGAGAAAAAATCGTTATACATTCTTACATTTCTGATAATCAACCGGATTTCAAGGATGTTGCAGCTGTTGACGGGATGAAGGTTGCAGTCGTCGCTAAAGGCGAGGAGCTGCATTCAGGTCAACTTGAATTTAACGATGAACTATCGGAGTATTTTTACCAGATTGTAATTACGCTTGAGGAGGAAACAAGAAATCTTAAGGATTTAAAATTAGATGGGCTTAAATACACTGCTCTTGATGTAGATAAGACTCTTTCAATAGAACTTGATAAAGATTTTATTTTAAGTGATATGGAAGGGAAAATAATCAAAGGGCCTCTATCCTGGGATAGAAATACATTCAATGAAGAAATTCTTTTTTCAAAACTTGAGGCGCTGGCAGATTCAGAAGCTCAATTTTTCAATCTTTACGAAATGAAACCTGACGGCGTAGCTATTAAACCCTTAATTGCACAGCAAAAACCTCTCAAAATTGCGGAAGGAAAAGCAAAAATAGATTTAAAAGAATATTTAGAAAAGATAAAGAGTATAAAAGAGGGAAATGTTCTGTGTGTAGAAGTCGGTGCATGGTGGATTAAGAAAGACAGGTGGGAACTAATAGACTCGGTGGCAATAGTTAATCCTGTTATCGTTGTAAAGGATTCTTTCACAGTGAAACTACAGTAAGTTGTTGATAATACAATGTTTGGTGTAGTAGTATTAATGAAAACCTTGCAAAAAATGTAGTTTTATATTATAACGGAACGCGTCATTAAAAAGGAGACTGTTAATGAAAAGACTTTTTATAATTATTCCGGTTCTTTTTTCTTTTATGGTTTTTGGATGTATCAGCAAGGAAAAACCCATTGAAGAAGAAAAGCCAAAGATAGAAGAGAAAAAGGACAAAAAAGAGGATAAAAAAGAGAATGGAGAGAAGCAACAGCAGGGTAACCCACCCCCGCCACCGCCGCCTCCACCGAAAGTTACAGCAACTGAGGAAGTGGAGCCTTTAAAAGCGGATATCGATTTAAATCTCTTTGTAGACAAGTTTCCGTCAAAGGTTGCAAAGATAAGATTTAAGGCTGATCTCGAGTTAAATCCCGATATTAAGCCTCCATATACTCTGACAATGCTAATAAAAGATAAAAAAGTGGCTTTGGCTCCTGTTGAATCCGAAGATTCTGAGAAAAAATTCTTAAGCGGAACTATTGATTTTGAATATTCGGAAGATCAAAAGCCTTTCTTGTCGGAGCTGCAAATTTCTTCAGTGAATCTTAAGTCTGATTCTTCCGAAGTTTCCATCAACCTCGAAAATGACTTCGTTATTACGGAAGAAAACGTTGCCGTTAAGCTTACTTCTCCGGCAGCACTTACCTTGAGCGATATTGCGGGAATCAAAAGTGGAGAATTGAAATATACAATCGCGTTCAAGGGGATGCCCTTTGTCAGTGACGGAAAGATAGAAGATTTTAACGGCAGCTTTGCCGAAATTCCAATAGCTTCACCTACCGCCAACAATGAAGATATTGCCAAGATGCTTGAAGATGCGGCCGAGAAACTGGCCAGGTTAGTTCTTACCACCGTTGAGAAGAAGGATAGGTGGGAAATGCGAACAAACCTGTTTGTTACGCCGTATATTCATACTTCCTGCGCGGCTGAGGTACCTCTGGAATAGGACTTATCACTCGACAACTTCTATCCTGTAGCCTTTGTCGGTAATAAATCGGAAGAAATCAAGGGTTTTATCCGAGTCTATGCCGAACTCTTTGGCATTTTTTAAGGAGAATGTTACTTCCATTCTTGCAAAAGAAATATCCAGATCGCTTTTTTTCTTATTCTCTTTAACTATTCTTTCAGTCAGCCTGTGCAGGAATCTTCCCATAGTTATTGGCTCAACATTTAGTGCAACTACTCCGTATTTCCTTAGAAAAGCTCCGGTCGGAACGATGTAGGGTATTTTATTGTCCACAAGAAAAGAAAAGATTGTATTAAGTGACTTGGATTTAAAGATCGTTGTATCCTGGATAAAATAAAAAAGATCAATTTTTCCCTTAAAGCTGTTTATTGACAGGTAAACGTCCTGTGGGGAATCCACCTTTATGGCGGCAAGCTTAAATCCTTTTTTTTCAACCTGCTTTTTAAATGAATCGAAAATATAAGAAGACAGCTTGGGATTGTATAAAACCCCTATTGTTCCCCTGTTTGGGAAAAGCGCCCTTGCAATCTGCATTGCCTGGTCGGCAGGTACCTCTATCGGTACGGCAATTACATTTGAAATTATTCCCAGGGATCTGTAGTTATGATGGCCCACTGAGATAACGTAAATATCCTTGAAATTGGAGGCTATTTCTTCAACCGGTGTTTCACCTATCGTAATTATCAGTTCAGGCTTAGTTTTCTTTATGGATCGGTAATTTAGTTTGCCCTTTTCACCTTCAAAGTTATGAACGAAAACCTGATCCTCGCTTCTTGCAAGGAAAGATGAAAATAGCGTGTTTGTGAAAAGAGTAGATTCGCCTTTTAAAACCACTATTACACAGTCGCCTTTTTTTGCAGAAGAAAGCATCAGAATAAAGGTTAATAGCGCAATAATAAGAAATCTTGTTTTCATTTTATCTTCCTCTCTTTACTTTTTTGCAACATCTGAAACCCATGGTTTTTAATTTTGTATCGCTTTTAAGCGCTCTTCGAAAAGCGCAGCGACTTTGGTAAGCAGGGCTTAAATACGAGCCGCCTTTTTCCGCAGGACCGACATCCGGATCACCAAGTACCCATTCCGATATATTGCCGCTCATATCCGATGCTCCGTATGAGCTTTTACACTTCTCAAAACTGCCGATGGGTTTAAGAGTTCTGTTTTTGCCTTTCGAATCTTCGGTATTGCAGATATCGGGATCGTATAAATCACCGTAAGGGAACTTTTGAGATTTCTTTCCTCTGCATGCCTTTTCCCATTGTTTTTCTGTGCATATCTGTTTGCCGGCAGCTTCACAGAGATTTTTTGCTTCCAGGAAATCGACTTCGGTTCTGGGTTCTTTCCCAAGTACGTTGGGATATTCATAATTGTCGATACAAAACGCATCTATAGTTATTCTCTTTTGTATTTCCTCTCCAAAATTTCTCTGAGGGTCGTCAGGCTTGGATCCGAAAAGAAAGACACTCTTTTTTACGTAAGACATGTCAAACGGACATGGATTTGGAGTCCTTGTAGGTTTTATCACTACGGGTTTTTTTGTAGGCTCGGGTGTCGGCTCGGCAGTGGCGGTTTCTGTAGGTGTAGGTGCAGGTGTTTCAGTCGGTGTATTTGGCGCGGTTTGTGAGGGAGTAGGTTCGGGCGTTTTAACTGTTAATGTGGCAGTAGGAGTAGGTTTTTGGCCGTTTTTATCACCGTCAGGATCATGATAAAAAATTAAAAGAACTATAACCAGAAGAAAGAGTATCGCTGCGGTTCGTTTTAGGATGTTTGTAAAACCGATTTTTCTTTTTACCTGTATGGATTCTCTTGTAGAGGTTTTCTTTTTTTCGATAAGGACGGGTTTAATTTCACTTTGAAGCTTATCTTTGTCTTTATCTTTTGCGATAAGTTTAAAATCTGTTCGAGTGGAAGACTCTTTCTCAATCTCTAGGATCTTTCCTACTTTTATTTCCCTTTCCTGTGACATAGGTGTCGGAAAGAGTTCCGTAACAAGATTTTTAAGACTTTCGGCTATAAGCTCGGTTGAAGAGGGATAAAGATAATCCGTAAGCTCTCTTTGAATTTCGCCGGCACTTTGAAACCTGTCATCGGGATCTTTGGCAAGCATTTTTAAAACGATTTCCTCGAGCTCTTTCGGTATGTTTGGATTGTATCTTGTTGGTTTGGGGATTTTGGCTTCTCTTACCCTTGCATATTTCGCCGATGTGTCGTCACCGGAGTAAAGTTTATAGCCCGTAAGCATTTCAAAAAATATAATACCGAGAGAGAAAATGTCGCTTCTATGATCGAGATGAGATCCTGTAGCCTGTTCGGGCGACATATAACTGAATTTGCCCTGAATTTTACCGGGCTGGGTCTTTGACGCTTTGATAGTCGCTTTGGCTATACCGAAATCCGTTATTTTAACTTCGCCTTCCCTGGAGATTAATACGTTCTGCGGGCTTACATCTCTGTGTACCAGGTTTAGGGGTTTACCCGCTATTT
Organism: uncultured Oligoflexia bacterium; assembly: GCA_964470285.1. Taxonomy (GTDB): domain Bacteria; phylum Bdellovibrionota_G; class CAYYBZ01; order CAYYBZ01; family CAYYBZ01; genus CAYYBZ01. The sequence goes on along the minus strand of CAYYBZ010000045.1, from coordinate 3,516 downwards.
CAACTCGTTGTGCATATTCCAGGGCTTTTATTATTTGAAGTATTACGAAAACGGAAATCTCAAATGGAAAATACTGCTTTTTCTTAAGGCACCTTTTAAGAAAATTTTTAAGATTCGGGCCGTCAACGAATTCCTGAGCGATATAATGACTTCCGTCTATCTCTCCGAAGTCAAAAACCTGTACGATATTTGCATGCTGAAGCTGAACGGAGATTTTCGCTTCGTCAACAAACAGCTCTACAAATTCTTCGTCTTCGCCGAATTCGGGCAAAATCTTTTTTAAGGCAAGAATTTTCTCAAAACCCTTGATTCCCACCATTTTGGCAAGAAAAAGCTCCGCCATCCCCCCAACAGCGATTCTTTTGGTCAGCAGATATTTGCCGAACTTGACAGGATAATCATAAGGCATTTTTCACGATCCGCGTACGTACTGTTTCGAAAAATAATTGATATTATATATGATTTTAGAACTTTTTAAAATGATTAATATTGTTAAAGGTTTTGAGATTTTTCATGGCGGAGGCTTATAAGAACAAAAAGATTTAGATGACAAAATTGAAAAAGAGTATTATTTTTTGACGTTTAGTGCTCCATGCTATGTTGTGGAGTGTAACCATTTGAAATATTTGATAAAATTTAGCAGGGACGTGGTTTATGTGCGGTATTATGGGATATGTAGGGGCAAAGAATTCTTCAAAGCTTCTGATTGAGGGGCTAAAAAGACTTGAATACAGGGGATATGACTCGGCCGGGATTACGCTAATTAGCGAGGGGAAAATAACGACAGCAAGATGTAAGGGAAAGATTTCCGAGCTTGAAAAAAAGGTTTCCAACGGTACTTATCTCGGTAAAACAGGTATAGGCCATACACGCTGGGCAACTCACGGTAAGCCTTCAGATGAGAATGCTCATCCTCACTCTTCTCAACATGTGGTGGTAGTTCATAACGGCATAATTGAAAACCATGTTGAACTTCGCGCAAAGCTTATCTCCAGGGGATATGAATTCAGCTCTGAAACCGATACAGAAGTAATCCCGTTGCTGATTGAAGACTATTACGGAAAATTAAAAAGCTTTGAAAAGGCTGTAAGGGCCGCAATCAATGATCTGGAAGGCTCATTTGCACTGTGCATGATTTCTTCATGGGAACCCGATAAAATTATAGTAGCAAAGAACTCGTCCCCGTTGATCATAGGGGTGGGCAACGATGAGAATTTTGTAGCAAGCGATATTCCCGCCATTCTCACCCATACAAGGGATGTTGTAATACTTGATGACGGAGAACTAGCCGTAATTACGCGTGAGGGTTACTCAATCTCCGATTTTAAGGGAACTGAAATAAAAAGAGATCATAAAAGGATAAACTGGACTGCGGTGATGGCGGAAAAGGAAGGCTATCAGCATTTCATGCTAAAAGAGATATTTGAACAGCCAAGAGCTATTATCGATACTTTCAGAGGCAGGGTTCTGGAAAGAGAAGGTAACGTCAATATTGACGGGATTGAACTGGAAGAGAATTTTGTGAAAGGTTTAAGAAAAGTTCTTATAGTTGCCTGCGGAACATCGTTTCACGCAGCTTTAGTCGGGAAAATCATGATTGAATCGCTTTCAAGGATATGCGTTGATGTTGAGCTTGCCTCTGAGTTCAGATATTCAGATCCGATAGTTGATAAACACGATCTTTTAATTACAATTTCTCAATCCGGAGAAACCATTGATACGCTGGGAGCTCTTGAAGAGGCTAAAGGCAAGGGAGTAAAATCCATAGCAATCTGTAATGTGGTGGATTCGAGCATAGCCAGGAAATCGGATAATGTCGTATATACTCATGCCGGTCCTGAAATCGGAGTTGCATCGACAAAGGCCTTTACTACTCAGCTTACGGCCCTCTTCCTGTTTGCAATTTATCTTGGCAGAAAGAAAGAAAAGCTTGCTGCCGATGACGCCAGAAAACTTCTTCATGAACTTGCACTGGTTCCGCAAAAGGTTGAGGATTGCTTAAAGCTTGATAAATCAATTAAAGAACTTTCAAAAAAATATTTTAAATCAGAAAACTTTTTCTATCTTGGAAGAAGCATTCATTTTCCAATAGCCCTTGAGGGCGCACTTAAGCTTAAAGAAATAAGCTACATTCACGCCGAAGGATATCCCGGAGGAGAAATTAAACACGGGCCGATCGCATTAATAGACGAAGGGGTTCCTGTTCTCGTTATAGCCCCTCCCGGCCACACAAGAGATAAAATGCTTTCCAATCTCGAAGAAGTAAAAACAAGGGGAGCAAGAACAATTCTTTTAACGGAGAAAACAAGACAAAATGACAGCCTCGAAGTAAATGACATCATTTACGTTCCTGATACTCATAGGCTTCTGCAACCGATTATCGAAGTTGTCCCTCTTCAAATGCTTGCCTATCATATTGCCGTTTTAAGAGGAACAGACGTAGACCAGCCGAGAAACTTAGCCAAAAGCGTTACTGTGGAATAAATTAAAAATCCGTACCTATCCCAAGATATATTCGGACAGGTGAATCATTGTCGGAGAAGTTGCTGTCGCGAAAACCGTTTTGGATATTGAAAGGGTTGGCATGTTCACGATTATCCTGAAATCCGTATGCGATTCGTAAAACGCTGTTCCAGTTGTTTGAATCCGTAAACAGAAAACCTTTAAGCCGCAACTCAATTCCTATATCATTTAGGATATGGTTTCCGCCCAGTCCCTGATTTGTATTCTTCGGTTTTTCATAGTCCCATGCGTTTCCAAAATCTGTGAAAAGTGCCATGTAAAGAGAATCAAGATAAAGAATAGACAGGCTTTTATCCATTTTTCGTAAAACAGGGAATCTGTAAGTCAGACTCATGTAAAAAATAGCGTCTCCGAAAATACTGTAATCTTCATATCCGGGGAAAAAATCCGTTGAAGTTGAAATGTCACCGAATGCCCTGAATCCTAACCTTCCTCCCGCAAAAAACTTATCGTAATAGCTGACTTCTTTGGACGCAAATCCGGCGAAGGCTGAAATTCCCAGCGAATGTTTTTCAAGCCAGGGAAGGGCGAAGTATCTTTCAAGCATCATTTCAAATTTTGAAAAATTATATTTAAAATCTCCGTTTGAATTTGTTAATGCAAAAACGTTGTTTTCCAGCCAGGTATAGGTATGAGAGAAGTTAAAGGTGATTTTGGTAACATCGCTCGGATTTATATCGAAATCTACAGGTTTTGACTCGGGTAAATCCACAAATCGCCATGAAAAAGCAACTTTGTGGTTTTCTATTATCTTAAAATCTGTAAAATTTTCTAAAGGTTTATCCGGGAAAAGGGGATATTGAATTCCAAGCGAGCTGTTTACCCATCTTCCGTTATATGCTACTGAAAGATAATGCTTAAGATTCTCATAATCAGGATCGTGAAAATTCAACGTAAAGCCCGAAGCTACATAATCAATCAGGTATTTAATATTTGTATCGGGTTCGTCGTTTATAGAATCACCGTCTGAGAAAAAACTCAAAGATGAATTTC
>CAYYBZ010000044.1:0-10279 GCA_964470285.1 uncultured Oligoflexia bacterium | reverse complement strand
TCAATAAGGCGACCATTACAGAACCAGACTTACACATACTCTGGAAGTAGCTCAAATAGCCAGATCAATAGGCAGAGTACTGGGTCTTAATGAAGCCCTTATAGAGGCCATCGTACTTTCTCATGATCTTGGACACACTCCGTTCGGTCACTCGGGCGAAGAGAAGATGAAAGAACTTACAACAAAGTACAGTGATTTCAAATTTGAACATAATGAGCAAAGTCTTAGGGTAGTAGACTTGCTTGAATCAAGATATGCCAGTTATAAAGGTCTTAATCTAAGTTATGAAGTAAGGGAAGGGATAATAAAACACTGTACCGATTATGATAATCCCTGCATACCGGAAGAATTTAACCCGAAAGAAATGCCGACCCTGGAGGCACAGATTGTAGATGCAGCGGATGAAATTGCCTACAACAATCATGATCTGGAAGACGGTCTTTCTTCCAATATGCTCAACCCTGAAAGTGTAATGGAAATATCGCTTTTTAAGGATTCATTTTCAAAAATTAAATCGGTTTTTCCCGATAAATCTCTTGATGATTTAAAAAAAATAACTATTTCGGGCATAATTACCGAACAGATCAAGGATTTGGTTTCGCAAACTTTAGCAAATCTCAACGATAATTCCATTAAATCAAATGAGGATGTTAGAGCATTTTCAAAAAAACTTGTAAGCTATTCCCCTGAAATGATTAAAAAGAATTCTCAGCTTAAGAGCTTTTTATTAAAAAACATGTACAAACATTCCCGGGTTTTGCGAATGGAGGAAAAAGCTAAAAGGATAATCGACGATCTTTTCAACTCTTACAGAAAATGCATTGAACAGATACCTGAAGACTATCTTAAGAAAATGTCACCGCAATCTTCCGACATCAGAGTAATATGTGATTATATTGCCGGGATGACAGACAGATTCGCCCTTAACGAACATAAAAAGCTCTTTGATCCCCACGAAAAGGTATGAAAGCTGATTTACATCTGCATTCGATATTTTCCGACGGTAAGTTAAAACCTGACGAAATTGTTAAGCTGGCACTGGAAAAAAATCTGGAATGCATATCCCTTACCGATCATGATTCATGCGAAGGTACTGAAATTTTTCGAAGGGAAGCAAAAAAAAACAAATTAAAAACAATTACCGGCATAGAGTTAAGCTCTTATATCGGACCGAAGGAAATACATATTCTGGGTTATTTTTTCGATCATGAAGACAGCAAATTACTCAAGAAATTAAGGGATTTGCGTTCTAATCGAAAATCAAGAATACTAAAAATGATTGAAAAACTGCACTCATTGGGAGCTAATATAACAATCAAAGATGTTGAAAAATATTCTAAAAAGGGTTTATACGGCAGACTGCATATTGCTTTGGCTCTTTTTGAAAAAGGTTATGTGAAAAAACCCGATGATTCATTTTCAATCTACATCGGCAACAATAAACCCGCCTTTGTGAAAAAAGAGAGCTTTGAACCGGAAGATGCGGTTAAATTAATCAAAAATGCGGGCGGCTTATCCGTTCTTGCGCATCCCTATTCATCCGGTTTAAACGAAACAGAAATCAAAACCCTTGTAAAATGCGGAATCAAAGGAATTGAGGTTTTTCATCCAAAGCACAGCTACAAACAGGAAGTTGATCTAAAAAAACTGTGTTCGGACAATCTTGTAATGACGGGAGGCTCGGATTTTCACGGTTTTGAGAAATATGAATACGAAAGACTGGGCACAAAATTCACTACTCTTGACGAAATAAGGCATATGGAAAGTATTGTGAGATAAGTATGAACCAAAATTTACAGGAAAATAATAAAGTAAAAAGAAAGGACAGAGTCCTTGGAGACGAGTGGAAAGAGTGGGATGAAAGTAAGGGAAGCGAAAATCTAATTAACGAGAACAAGAGAACGTTTTTTATATTTTCTTTTCTTGTCATTGCCTTAATCATAGCTCTTTCAGGTGTAATCTTCTATATGATTACACCCAGACTCAACCAGATAAGCCTTTTACTTTCGAAAATAATAGCCGTTTCGACGCTTCTTCTGTGTTCAATAATGCTTGCGTGGTACCTTTGTTTGATAATAGCGGTATCAACAGGAAAGGCGCTTTTCTTTTCCAGGGGAATAAACCGTGTAATACTTACTTTTTTAATTGATAAAACGAGCAAACTGGGAATAAGGTTCGGTGTTTCCAAAGACAGAATGGCAAATTCATTTCTTAAAGTTTTTAACAGAATTATTGAAAGCGGTACCAAATCCATGCTTCCGTTAAAGCCGCTTATAATACTTCCAAGATGCCTTACAAAAGATATTAAGGAAAAAACCAAAGAACTCTCGTTAAAGTATGATCTAAAGTACTATATTGTTGCGGGAGGCGAGGCGGCATTGGCTAAGGTAAGAGATGAAAAACCGGGAGCCGTAATAGGAGTTGCCTGCGAAAGAGACCTTTTAGGAGGAATCCGTGAACTTAAAGGAAATCTACCGGTATTAGCCATAGCCAATAGAAGGCCGCATGGTCCGTGCAAAGATACCGATATCGATATTGGTGAACTCGAGAGGGCCATTAGATATTTCTTGCAGGTTTAATGTGTTATGAACGTTTCTTATAAACATAAAAAAGAATACGAGAAGCTTGTAGAAGAACTTAACGAACATGCCCGCAAATACTATATAGATGATAATCCCATAATTTCAGACGAAGAATACGATAAACTGTACAGAAAACTGCTTGAAATCGAGAAGAAAAATCCACAAATTATTAAACCCTATTCACCTTCACAGAGAATAGGAGATAAGCCTTTAAAGGATTTTAAAAAAATTATCAGAAAAGATAAAATGCTCAGCCTTGACAATGCTTTTGATGTTGATGAATTTAAACTCTTTGATAAAAGAGTAAGGGAAGCTCTGGGCGAAAAATCAAAAGTTGAATATGTAGTTGAGCCGAAAATTGACGGCCTTGGAATTGAACTATATTACGAAGAGGGTATTCTTAAGCTGGCTGCAACCCGCGGTGACGGATTGACCGGAGAGGATGTTACGGCAAATGTAAAAACAATCAAATCCATACCCATAAAGCTGAAAGTCTCTTCAAAAAATGAGGGAAACATCATCTGTCGGGGTGAGATTTATCTTAAGAAAAAAGATCTTGAAAGAATTAACACACAAAGAACTGAAATCGGTGAGCCTGAATTTAAAAACTGCAGAAATGCAGCCGCAGGATCTGTAAGACTGCTGGATTCCAGGATTACCGCCAAACGACCCTTAAAAGCTTTTTTCTATCACCTTGTCGAAGGAGTAGGAACCGATAAAAAATATTCTGATTCGTGGAATAGAATGTCGTTTATGGGACTGCCCGCAAATGAACCGTCATGTATTTGCGAATCTCTTGAAGATACTCTTAAAAGTATTAATGACCTTGAAAAGTTAAGATTTAAACTCCCGCATGAAATTGACGGTGCGGTTGTTAAAGTTAATTCATACGATCATCAAAAAAAACTGGGATCAACTTCAAAATTTCCACGCTGGGCAATTGCCTATAAATTCGTTGCAAAGAAGGCTACTACCAGAATAAGGGATATAACCGTTCAGGTTGGCAGAACGGGAGTTCTTACTCCGGTTGCAGAACTTGAACCTGTTTTTATATCCGGAAGCACGGTTTCAAGGGCCACGCTTCACAACGAAGATGAAATCAAAAAAAAAGATATAAGAATCGGAGATTACGTAATCATTCAAAAAGCGGGCGAAGTAATACCCCAGGTAGTAAAAATTGTAAAATCGAGAAGGCCCTCCGATTCAAGAATATTTAAAATGCCCTCTAAATGCCCCGTATGTTCAGGTGAAGTGAAAAGAATTGAAGGGGAGGTAGCCTTAAGATGCGTTAACGCTTTGTCCTGTCCTGCCCAACTTAAAGAATCCATACGCTACTTTGCAACCAGAAATGCAATGGATATTGAAAATCTTGGACCGAGTCTTGTTGACAGGCTCATTGAAAACAAACTCGTTAAAAGCATTTCAGATATATTTACTCTGAGAAAAGAGGATCTTATCAAACTCGAAAGATTCGGTGAAAAATCAGCACAAAGACTTTTAAAATCCATAGAAGAAGGTAAATCCAGAGCGTCACTTGCAAATATGATAACAGCTTTGGGTATACCTTTTGTAGGAGAGATTGCCGCCCGGATCATTTCTGATAAGTTCGGATCACTTGAGGAAATCCTTGATACAGATAACAATGTTTTATACGAAAAGGTTGGACAAATAGACGGCATAGGTCCCAAAACAGCCCGTTCATTTGAGGATTTCTTCTCCAATGAAAAGAACAGAAAAACTGTTAAAAGACTGATTGAACTGGGAATTAATCCAAAGAAAACAAAAAAAGAAACAGCCAGGGGAAAATTGAAAGACCTTTCATTGTGCATTACCGGGACTCTTCCAAAGCCCAGAGACGAAATTAAAAAAGAGATTGTTTCGTCTGGAGGTATATTCGATCCAACCGTTAAAAAATCGACTGACTATCTCATCGTCGGTGAAAATACGGGTGAAAAAAAGCTTAAAGATGCCCAAGAGAAAGGCGTTAAGATAATATCATATCCGGATTTTCTAAGGATGATAAATCGCTAAAAGCTAATTTTGAATTTCATTCATAACATTTGTCATAATATCGGACAGGATTTCGGGCGGGACAAAACCTTCAATCGTATAATTTTTCATTACGTTTCCTTCGTTATCAAGAAATATTAAGGTAGGCAAACCGTAAACACCGTATTTTTTTGAAAGTCTGTTCCCTTCAGAGGAATTTTTCGTCATATCGACTTTCAAAAATACAAAATCGTTTTTCTATTGAGTCATTATTTTGTCCGGGAATGTTTTACTTTCGAGGTCTTTACAGCCTATGCACCAGTCTGCATAAAAATCTATTAAAACGGGTTTTTGATTTTGCTTTGACAAATTTAATGCATTCATTTCGGATTTTATCCATGGAATCTCGCCTGAATAGATTCTCTTATTACCAGAATCTATTGGCAGACTGCTCGTAAATGCAAGTCCTAAAAGAATTATCACTCCGCCCACGGCACAAAACTGCGAAAGTCTTTTATGAAGAAGTTTAATCTTTTCGGATGAAAAGTTTTCAAGCCCGGTAAATATCAATGCCAGAAGAAAAAGGCTAAGTCCAAAAATTATTATGAAAGCCGAGTAGGGCAGAACAGTACTTAAGTAGTAGAGAAATACGCCAAAAAGTATAAGGCCGAATATTTTTTTAAGAATTATCATCCATGTTCCGGGCTTTGGAATACTTGCAAGTATGGAAGAAAAAGTCCCTATAACTACAAAAAGAAGGCTAAGGCCCATTGAAAAAGAAAACATGATAAAAAAACCTTTTATAATGTTTGCCTGGGTAGCAGTAAATGTAATTACGCTTATTACAAAAGGGCCTATACATGGAACCGCAACAATACCTGTAACCGCTCCGGCCAGGAAAGTTCCCGTGTAACCGTTTTTATTAGTGTTCTTAGCTGAAAGTCTCTTCTGAATAAATGAAGGAATCTTAATTTCAAAAAGCCCTAAAAGTGAAAGCCCCATAAGCCCGAAAACAACAGATACTGCTATAACCAGGTAACTGCTTTGAAAAACGCTTCCGAAAACCCTGCCTGTTTTAGTGGCAAGCAGCCCTAAAGATGAATACAGAACTGAAAGACCCAACGCAAAAATCAAGGAAAGCTTAAATCCCTTTAATTTATTTGAGCCTGCCTGTGCCCCTATTACAGAAACAACAATAGGAATTATAGGATAAACACACGGTGTAAGGCTTGAAATAAGGCCGGTTATAAAAGCAGCTATCAGGGCTATAATCAAGCCTCTTTGCAGCTTTTTATCGAGATTATTTCCCTTTTTATCAATTGACAATTCAGTCGGTGATGATTTATTTTTATCAAAAACATTCACAAGAGAAACAGTACGGGGTTTAAAACTTGTTGTGGCTGAACATGCTTCATAGGTGATCGAGATAATTTTTTTTAATTTTTCACGTTCTTCATTCGATAAAGGTGATTTAAAATAAATTCTAAAAACTATATTACCTTCATAAACTTTTGAGTTTTCCCCCCTAAATTTATCGAAAATGTTTTGGGATTTTGGATATTCGATTTTTTCGATTTCAAACCCAGTTGTTTTTTCAAGTTCAATCTTAAAAGAATTTTCATAAATGAAACCTTCGTTAATTCTAAAATCAACGGTCAAAACAGAATTTTTTGCATTATCTTCGCTTTGAAAAGAAGAAATTATCGTAATAAAATCGAGGCCCTGAGACAGGGCGAAACCTGTATATACAAGCATTATCAAAAAGGTTAATAATGCTAATTTATGCTTTGTTTCCAGCAACATAACAGTGCTTTGGTAATAAATACAAAGTGTGATTATACTACAAAATAAAAGTAAAATACACTTGCTGCATTAAATAATTTCATACTAACATACTAGAATAGAAGAAAAAATTTAAATAATTATCTTGCAATCCCCTTTGAATGTTTGTATATCTTATTAAAATTTAAGGTTAACTTGTAAGTATTCAGAATGGAGGAGGCTTTATGTCTTTTACGAAGGCTACAATAATTGATGCAATATGCCAAAAGATCGGTCTTCCAAAAAAGGACTCAACAGAGATCATTGAATCAATGTTTGAAACCATGAAAAAAACCCTTGAAGCCGGTGAAAATCTTAAGATTTCCGGTTTCGGTTCCTTCAATGTCAAGAATAAGGAATCAAGAATAGGCAGAAACCCTCAGACGGGTCAGGCAATGGAGATTTCAGCAAGAAAGGTTGTTACTTTTAAACCCAGTCAGGTTTTAAGAGATACGCTAAACTCTTAAGTTATTAAGAGTTTTTCTTGATATATTCTTCAATTTCTTTTTGAATGCCCGGTTTGATATCAATGAATTTGATACCCATTCCGGGCATAATTTTTGATTTGGGATTGTAATCGTTGGTCCATATTACTTCCGCTTCACAATCAATGCCTTTAGAGTGGGGCAGTACGAATTTTATATGAAATTTTGACCCTATTTCTTTTGGATTGGACGTTTGAATACACATTCCCGTGATGCTTAAATCCTTGGCATATCCGAAAAATATATCTCTTCCGCTACTTTCTTCATTAACCCTTAAAACGCGAAGAGGTATTCTAAAGTTTAATCTTCGATTCTTTTGGACTTTTTTCTCTTTATCTTCTTTATCCATGGCTAAGTTCTCATTCGGTTTTATAAAGGCTGATTTCCTTTTTAATTTTGTCTACAGCTTCTTTGGCTTTCTGTGAGTCGCCTTCCTCTAAAGCCTTTTCAGCTTCAATAGTATTTTCCCTGATCAAATTTAGACTTTCCTTTTTTGAATTAACATATGCCCTGAAGTAATTTTCAAGATCCTTAAGATAATCAAATTTTCTCAGCTTCATGAAAATGTTAAGTTCTTTTTCCTTTAACGATTTAAGTATCTGTTTGAACCTGAATTCCGGGCCTACAATTCTATGAGAAAAAAGATTTCCTAAAAACCCCATCAGAACAATAATACCGATAATAAATGGCCATTTAGCTTTTAGAAGAGTAAAAAAATCGGTCATTAATATTTTTGTGTTTATTCCGGGATTCATCAAGTCCGCCATGGGTTGAATGAACATTATCATCAAAATTAATCCTGCAAATATACCAAAATACATTAAAAACCATCCGACAAAAGAAAGCTGAAACTTAGGATCTATGAATTTCTTTTTTCTTCTAAAAACTCTGGTTTTAAGATCAGTCATTTTTTACCCCTTTATCTGGTTTTTTTCTGAACATTGCCATATAATATTTGTAAGTCTCATAATCGTAAACGGAAGGTATACCTACAATCATAAATTGCATTGCATTATAAGGATCATTTTCTCTTTGGACATCTATGAGGTACGAAATCATAAGATTATTATCATGAGTTGCGTAATCTTTACCTCTTTTTACTCTTATGGAATATTCTATGTTTTTAAACTCTTCCGATTTATTTTCCTTAATAAGAATCTCATCGTTTTTAATTTTTTCCAATATATCCATTGCAACTACTTCGTAGTTTAGAAAACCCTTAAAACCTTCCTGTGTTAAATTCTTAGCATTATCACCGCCTGAAGAGGAAAATATATATATGAAAAATCCAACGGTTAATAAAAAAACTATAACGGTTGAAGCAGAGGCCCGTTGACCCGATAAAATATTTTTTTTACTCATTTTCATCATTCGATTTTTCTTCCCTTTTTGTAATTAAAGGAATGTTATCTCCTGTATTTTTGTCCTTTATAATTCTGAATTCAAGGTCTTTGCTAATCGAAGGACTTATAGGGGAGAAAATTACTTTTGCCGTTTTTCTAAGTCTTAGGTATCTGTCAAGTTCACCTGTGAGAGAATGTAAACTCTCAAGACCTTCGAGAACCGGTTTAGGTGATCTTGAGACCACTGAAATTTTTACCGCATTTATGGCCTGCAAATCAAAAGGTTCTACAACAGGGATTTCGGAACCTTCAAGATAGTATTCAAATTTTATGTTCTCAATGAAATTAGAAATTATTGTTTCATCAACACCGTTTTCAATCTTTATCAGATAAGGTTTTTCGGATTTACCGTTCTTGATTTTGTATTCAATCCAGGCAAATGCCCCGATATAGGAATTTGCCGCAAATGTTTGATCAAACGGGGACCTTCCTTCAATCAGTTTTGGAGTCAGTAAGATTAATCCTTTTTGTTCCTTGTGTCCCATCTGCGATATCTCAAACCATGCAATATTTGCATCGTCGCAAATTGCAATTTTTTGATTGAGCCTAAAGGGGCTACCAAATTCTACGGCCAGAGGCGAGTTAATATCTTCCATATCTTCAATCAAAATCTGCGTGGAGAAAGGCTGACCGGTAAGAATTCTTACCTCATCCGGAGAGGTCATTCCGCCGTATCTAGGCCTTATAAGGCCTATACCCCTACAACCTGATGCGAAAACCGACGAATAAAGAAAATCCTTAACAATTGTATCGAGCGCTGTATCTGCGTTTTTATTCAAAAGTGAACTTACGGCTAAACTGTCCTGCCTTGCAGTTTTGCTTTTATACATATTGTAGATAACAACCGTTATTATTGAAACAACGACAAGAATCACAACTATGTCAGTAAGACCCAGCCCTTTACATTTTCCTGATCTCTTTTGAATACACATTAAAAAACAGCCTCATAAAAGAATCTCAACCTCTTAATTTTCTTGAATATTTTAATCTTTTAAGATTCAGTCGGCAAGAAAAATATCCCTGTATTGCATCATTGCACTCAGGGCATGCTGAACATAATCTATCCTTGTTTCAAAGTCTCTTTTTTCAATGTCTTTAGCATCATAAATATTTCCCGATTCACCAAAAATAAGCAATCTTTTTGGAAAGGCGCCTGCATTTTTACCCTTTTTGATTTGTGAATTAATCAGAAAATTAATTCCTCTATGAGCCTTCTTCTCAATTTCAGTCCTGACTTTATTAAATCTTTCAGAAAGAAAATTGTGCGCAGCAAGAACTCCCTCAAGCCTTGTTGCCGTAGGGGTAGTTCTTGCGTCAGATGTCATTGCGCCGAAATAGGGGGATTTGAACCGGAAAAATGTTTTTGCATTTAGAATGCTCATACTTATCTGGGCGCCGTGAATGAGCATATCTCCTTTAAGGATTATTGAAGCGATTTCTGTGTAGTATTTAAGCATTTTTTCAGTCGCAAGAAGTGCCCAGTGATCGGGCAATACATTTCTTTTACCCTGCCTTTGACTGGCAAGGTAAAGCATTCCTTTACCTGCTGTTGTTATCCACAAAGGATCCCTATCAATCTCATATAACATAACGAGTCCCAGCATGGCTTCACCTGGATAGTAAAGAGATGTCCATGTTTCATCTTTTTTAAGCTTTTCCGGATAATAAATGCTTGTAAAGTTACCGTTAGGCTTTTGCATGTAGACAAGGAAGTTTGCCATTTTTCTTAAAGTGTTAAAATCCGTAAACCCTTTTTGAATTTTTTCAATACTCAAAAGGGCGACAAGTGCAAGCCCCACACCGCCCAGTTTTACTTTTGTCATCTTTCCCCTGTCTTTCAGGTCCACTAAGGAAAGTATTACGGAAGTATCTTTAACATTTTTCAAGTCATAGATTTGGGTTTTTAAAAATTTTCCGCATCTTAAAACAGCGTCAATTAATTCAGGTGTTTTGTTATTTTCAGCATAAGTTGCCAGGGCATATAAAGCTCCGGCATGCC
>CAYYBZ010000043.1:7708-10310 GCA_964470285.1 uncultured Oligoflexia bacterium | reverse complement strand
CCTGCAGTGCTCCCGGCGGCTGTTCTTTTGATGTTGATCGTTTGCGCAAGAATGCTTAAAAATCCGCTGATGGATGATAAATCCTTTTCTAATGCAATTTATGACAGAAACGGAAAATTACTCAGGCTTACACTTTCTTACGATGATAAATACAGGGTTAAAACAAAGTTTAAGGATTTCGGTAAAAATGTTGTGAGTGCTTTTGTCCTGCGTGAGGATCGTTTATTCAGGTATCACCCGGGATTTAATCCGTTTTCGCTAATAAGGGCCTTTTTCTCAAGCTACTTAACTTCAAGCGAAAGAAAAATCGGCGGTTCAACAATAACAATGCAGTTAGCCAGGCTTAAATACGGCCTTAGAACGAGAACTATAACGGGTAAACTTAATCAGATATTTCATGCGTTCAAACTTGAGCTTCTTTACAGCAAATCCGAAATTCTACAGGCATATTTAAGTTTAATACCTTTTGGAGGAAACGTAGAAGGTGTCGGTGCGGCAAGTTTAGTATTCTTTGAGAAAACACCCTGCGAGCTTAATATCCCTGAAATATTAAGCCTGGCTGTTATTCCCCAAAATCCCAATAAACGGCTTAAAGAACTTTCACAAATCGAAAATTATAAAGATGCGGAGTTTTATTCACTAAGAAAAAGCGCTTTTGAAAAATGGATTAAGTATAATCCGGGGGATTCTGTTTATAGAAGTGCTATTGAATCGAGGCAGTTTATTAATTCTACTGCGGATTTACCGTTTAAAGCACCGCACTTTGTGGAGAGAATCATACCTCATATCGGAAGAAAGGCACGTGTAATTACATCAATAGACCTTACTTATCAAAATGCCCTTGAAAGAAAGGTCAAAAACTATTTAGAACCCAAAAAGAGCATCGGGATCAAAAATGCATCCGCCATGATTGTTGACAGCAGGACTATGGAAATAATCGCACTGATGGGTTCGGCAGATTATTTTGACGAAACCATAGACGGACAGGTAAACGGAACAAGGGCCAAGAGATCTCCGGGTTCAACTTTAAAACCTTTCATATACGCTCTTTCTATGGAAGAAGGACTGGTTCATCCTTTATCCGTTTTAAAGGATGCTCCCATGAGTTTCGGATCATTTAATCCGGAGAATTTTGACAGTGATTTTAAAGGACCTATTACCGTCAAAGAGGCTCTAATTCATTCAAGAAACATTCCTGCAGTTTACGTTAATTCATTGCTTTCAAAAAACTCATTGTATGATTTCTTGAAAATATCAAATGTAGAGGGGCTTAGAAGCCCTGATTATTACGGACTGGCGCTGACTTTGGGCGGAGCTGAGATGACAATGGAAGAGCTTGCGGTTCTATACGGAATAATTGCAAATTCCGGAAGAATGAGACTTTTAAAATTTTTTAAATCAAACGATGAGGAAAGGGAAGGGACCTTGGTTTTGAGCCCTCAGTCTGTTTTTATGGTGCGGGATATTTTATCCAAACACCCAAGACCCTCTCAAAAATACAGAAGGGAATGGACGCTTGATTCAAGCGATATTGCATGGAAAACGGGCACATCTTTCGGTTTCAGGGATGCCTGGACAGCCGGAATCGCAGGACCTTATATTGTGATTGTATGGGTGGGTAATTTTGACGGTGAGGAAAACAGGGCTTTCATAGGAAGACAGGCTGCAGCCCCCCTGTTTTTTGAAATTGCAGACGCTTTAAGGACAATTGACGGAAAAATCCATTTTCCCAACCGTTTTCCTCCTCCGGAGCTGATTAAAGTCGAAGTTTGTCCGCTGTCAGGGAAAATAGCCGGTAAGCACTGCAAAAGGCATGTAAAGACCTGGTTCTGGCCCGGTGTTTCTCCCATTAAAAAATGCGATGTGCACAGGGAAATAATGATTGATCAGGTAACAGGACTTCGCACATGCACTCCTGATAGGGGAATGGTTGCACCCGCCCTATATGAGTTCTGGCCCTCGGATTTACTGCGAATCTTTAAACAGGCCGGAGTTCCAAGAAGGGTTGCACCTCCTTTTAATCCCGGCTGTCCTTTAGAGGTTTTGGCGTCAAGAGGAATGCCCCCGGAAATTGTGTCCCCTGGAAAGGATATCTCATATAACTTAAGGGTCTCCAGATCTAAAGAACAGACAATTCCTCTTCAGGCAATTATTGAAGGCGGGGTTAAAAATGTTTACTGGTTTGTAGGAAATGAATTCGTTTCAAAGGCCTCAGCCGACCAGACAGTTTTTTGGAAGGCAAAGCCCGGAAACTTTGTTGTAAGAATCATTGATGATTTAGGGCGCTCCGATTCAAGACAGTTACTCGTAAAGGCGGTTAAATAAATATATTATCAATTTTTAAACAGATATCTCAACTCCATCAACGAAAACTGTGTCGATATTTGTTTTATCAGCGCTGTAAACTATTCGTGTATATATGTCCTGTTTATCGGGTAAAGTGTGTTGTTTATTGAGATCAAGAATTACCAAATCCGCTTTTTTACCCTCTTCAATACTGCCTATGGATTGCTGCAGATTAAGAGCCTTTGCCCCGTTTAAAGTAGCCATTTCAAAAATCTCTTTAGCCTTGGCAAATATTATCCATTACAACAGTTTTATC
>CAYYBZ010000043.1:0-7698 GCA_964470285.1 uncultured Oligoflexia bacterium | reverse complement strand
GCTTAAATTTCTGCAGTAATCCCGATAACTTCATTTCGTTGAACATATTAAGGCTGTTATTGCATGCCGCTCCGTCTGAGGCGAGACTTACATTTATTTTTGAAGATAACATTTCGGGAACTTTGGCAATTCCCGATGAGAGTTTCAAATTAGTTGTAGGACAGTGAGCTACACTAACATTGTTTTGACTTAGAAGTTTGATGTCGTCTTCTTCTACCCAAATACAATGAGCAAGTATGAGATTTTGATTAAGGATCCCCACATCTTCAAAATATTTAACTTCGTTTTTACCCTTAATCTTCTGAACATGCTCTGTTTCTTTTATATTTTCACATGCATGTGTTTGTATAAGCAGATTTTTTGATTCCTGAATTTTTCTGGTCTCTTTAAAAAGATCGTCGGAACAGCTTAATATAAATCTTGGTGATAGAATATAACTTAATCTTCCATTTTCCTTATTGTGATATTTTTCTATCAGTCTTTGTGATTCATTGACAATCTCGTCAATGCTGGAAAGTAACCCTGCAGGGACTCTTTCTCCCTCGTCCATCAGAGCATTTCCTATAAAAGCCCTTATTCCCGACTGTTTAGCCGCTTCAAATATATTTTCTGTATGTCTGGCTGTTCCCATATCCACGATTGTTGTGGTCCCTGATGAAATCAATTCCTTGATACCTGTCATTGCGGATTTAAAAATACTCTCCGGGCCATGGGCCGCTTCCATTGGGTAGATCTTTTTTTCAAGCCAGTCAAGAAGCTCCATATTCTCAGCAAAACCCCTGAATGACGTTTGACAGAGATGAACATGCGACTGAATAAAACCGGGAATTATGAATTTTCCCGAGGCGTTAATGATTCTATCCGCATTTATATTCAGGCGAGTTTGAATGTTTTTTATTATATTCCCTTCAATATAGATGTCGCCGATAAAGGTTGCTTCCTTTTCGTTTCCGACATTTACTATATTTGCGTTTTTAATAAGTGTGTTCAATAGACATCCATTTCATAAATTCTGTATTTCTTATATAGCTTTGCATTAATCATATTGGCTGCACGGTTCATCATTTCATTGTCTTCCAATACCCATGAAAGCTCCGCCCAGCGATAACCCTTTTTGGTGCCGGCTTTGAAGGTTTCATTATAAAAGATGTTATCAATCCCGCGTTTTTGATATTCGGGTATTATTCCCATAGTTATTACTCTTAAACCTCTAATTATCTTTTTAATTTTAGTATAGTAAAGAAGCTTAAAAAGTCCGGTTGGGAAGAGTCTTCCGTTCAATTTAACAAGAACTTCATTTATATTCGGTAAGGCCAGAGAAAAACCGACAGGCTTTGAATCAACGAAAGCTAAAAAGATTAAATCAGGATCATAAATTTGCCTTAACTGCCTGGCCATGAAGTCAAATTCCTCATTTGTCATCGGTACAAATCCCCAGAGCTTTTCCCAGACTTTGTTATACAAATCTTTTATATAGGCAATCTCAATTTCAAAGTTTTTTGCATTAAACGGACGCACGTAAATTCTGAATCTCTGCTTTATTTTCTCTATCAAAGAAACCATTCTTGCCGGCATGCCTCTTGCTCCCTCGAAGTAGTACGCAAAAAGATCCTTTTTTTTCTTTAGCCCGAATTTTTCGAAGAGTTTTTCGTAGTACTGGGGATTATATGTCATCATAATTGAAGGAGGATGAAAATGACCCTTTATTAGAAGGCCGGTTTCATCATTTGTTGAAAAGTTAACCGGACCCCTTAGCCAGTTCATTCCGGCATCTTTCACGAATTGTCTTGCCTTGTCGAGCAGGCCGTAAGCAACGAATTCATCGTCAATACATTCAAAATGTCCGAAAAATCCGCATTTTTCATTGTGAAAGGAATTATGATTATGATTTATAATTGCTGCTATTCTTCCTGCGAGCTTTCTTTCTTTATAAGCCAAAAAATATTTTACTTCTGCATGTTTAAAAAACGGATTTCTTTCTTCATCAAAAAATTCCTTCCTTTCGATCAGGAGAGGGGGCACCCATGCTTTATCGTTTTTATAAAAGGAGTAGGGGAATTTTATAAATTTATTAAGAGCAAATGAACTTTTTACTTCAACAATTCTTATCGACGAATTCTTCATCTAATAAGACCAAATTCTTTTCCAACCTTTTTAAAAATTTTAAGAACACGGTCGATTTGAGAATCCGATAAATTTGCCGAATAACTGGTTCTTATCAGCGCCTGTCCCTTGGGTACGGCAGGACTTATAATGGGATTCGTGAAAAGGCCTTCGTCGGTTAATGTTCTCCAGAATTTAAAACAGTCAAGATCCTCACCGATGTATATCGGGATTATTGGTGTTTGAGAAGTACCTATGTTAAAACCTAAGTCTTTAAATTCGCGAAGCATTCTATTTGTTATTTCCCATAGTCTTTCTCTTCTTTCCGGTTCTTTTTGCAAAATTTCAAGCGATTTTAGGGACGCGGCTATGCTTGCGGGCGGCATGCTGGCCGAAAAAATAAGTGCACGGGAAAAATGCTTGATAAAATTAATCACTTCGGCTGAAGCTGCAACGTAGCCGCCAAGTGAAGCAAAAGATTTTGAAAAAGTTCCCATCAGGATATCAACTTCATTTTCCAGATTCCAGTGCTCACCGGTTCCTCTTCCGCTTTTACCTAAAACTCCTACGGAGTGGGCATCATCGCACATTATTTTTGCGTTTTTACCGTGGGCAATTTCAACTATTGCAGGAAGATTAATTATATCGCCTTCCATTGAAAAAACACCGTCGACAATTATTAATTTGCCAATTGAAGGATTAAGCTGGTCAATTATCCGCTTTAAATCGGTCATGTCATTGTGATGGAACTTGATAATTTTGCCGAATGAAAGCCTTGCACCGTCAACTATGGAGGCATGATCAGAGCGGTCGGTTATAATTACTTCTCTTCTGTCAACGAGGCATGAGATTGTTCCTAAATTTGCCTGTAGACCGGTTGAAAAAACAATGCAGGCTTCCTTGTTAAGAAACTTTGCAAGCTTTTCCTCAAGCTCAACATGTAAATCAAGTGTTCCGTTTAAAAATCTTGATCCGGTGCAGCTGGATCCGTATTTATTAATCGCATCAATGGCCGCTTTTTTAACTCTTTCGTCCGTTATCAGCCCGAGATAATTATTCGAGCCGATCATGATGAGTTTTTTGCCCTCAATTTGAACCTCGGTTCCGTCATTTGATTCAATGGGTCTAAAATATGGATAACATCCCATAGCAGCAACCTGCTGTGGTCTTTTATACTTGCGGCATTTGTCGAATAAGTCGCTCACAATATTGTTTGTATTAAAAATTTCCGTCTGTGATTTCATCAGATACTATTAAATAAATGGATTATGTATTAAAGTCTGGTAACTTATCCAAAATAATCGCAAAAGGCAAGTAATAGAGAAATCTGGTAATATTAAGAAATATTTAGTAATTTTGGTAAATTATGAAGGTTCTTGCTCAAAAGGCGAATGATTGCAGAGTTCTCGTTACAGGGGCATCCGGGTTTTTGGGTTCTCACTTATGCAGAGTTCTTATTTCTAAAGGGTATAAGGTTAATGCTTTTGTAAGGAAAACATCCAATCTGTTCAGATTGAAGGAATTGAATGTGGAGCTGAGCTTCGGAGGACTTTTTGATACGGAAAGCATTAAGGAAGCAATTAGCGGTGTCGATTATGTAATACACTGCGCAGGTCTAATAACTGCAAAATCCAGGGATGAATTCTTTAAGGCTAATGTAGAGGGTACAAGAAATCTTTTAGAAATCATTTTAAAGTATAAACCGCAAATAAAAAAATTTGTTTATATAAGTTCGCAGGCGGCCGGTTCCTGCAGTGAAGGGAAAAACCCGGTTAATGAAGAAACCTTAGCCAAACCTCTTACTTTCTATGGAGAGAGCAAGCTTTCAGGAGAGCTCGAAAGCCTCAAATTCAAAAATAAAATTCCTGTTTCAGTAATTAGGCCGCCGGCTATTTACGGGCCTTCAGATAAACCTACACTGAATTTTTTCAAGTTTGCCAAATACGGAATTATCCCGGTATTCACAAAAGAAGAAACTTACATAAGCATATGCCATGTCGAGGATGTTGTTAAATCGATTGTCTCGGCAATGGAAAGTGAGCGTTCCAGGGGCGAGGTATTTTACGTTTCAGACGGTGAAGTCTACTCATGGATTGAGCTATGGCGCATAATGTGTGAAGCAGCCGGGAAAAAGGGAAGGTTATTAAAAATACCCAAAGGTCTTTTCTTTACATTCGCAAACATTGTCGAGAAGGCGGCATCTCTTATCGGTAAGCCGACTATGCTTAATTATCACAAAGCAACGGATCTTACGAAAAGCTGGGCAGTCGATATTTCCAAGATTAGGGACAAGCTTAAATTTACTCCTGACTACACTTTGAAGGAGGGAACCAAACAGACCTATAAATGGTATAAGGAAAATCACTGGCTATAATCTTGGGAAATTGAATATTCGGATAGTAAACAGAGTGTAATTTTTAACTTGCTGTAAGCATTGAGAAATAATCACTAGATAAATTAAATTACTTGATATATATAATATAGATGAAATCCTCTCTGAGAAAGGGTTTTGTAACAACACATGGAACATGAAAAGCACAGGGTCTTTAGCCTTGATCTTAATTTTAAAGGACCAATTAAAAATAAGCTTTTTTCCATTGTAAAGGGCCCGCTTGAAAAGGCCTTCTCCTTAACCAAGTGTCAGGAAATTCACGATGCCGCACGCGAAGGTGCAAATGTTGACGAATTTCTTGAAAAAACTTTCAATAAAATGAACGTTAAATATCTCGTTTCCTCTGAGGATTTAGAAAGAATTCCTAAAAAGGGTCCGGTTCTTGCCGTATCTAATCATCCATTCGGAGCGATAGAGGGGATGATACTGGCTGCCATATTAAGATCTGTTAGACCTGACGTAAGAATAATGGCTAATTATATTCTTGGAAGGATTACAGAACTTAGAGATATTTTCGTTTTAGTTGATCCTTACAGAGGAAAGAACTCTACAGCAGCAAATATCGGCGCTATGAAGGAAGCCTACAAGGTTTTAAAAGAGGGAGGAATGCTTGGAGTTTTTCCGTCAGGTTCGGTTTCTTCCATTAACTTTAAAAAAAGAGGAATTATCGACCCTCCGTGGAATCCACAGATCGCCCGCATTATAAGAAAAGCGAAGGTTGATGTCTTACCGATATATTTCAGAGGGATCAACAGTATCTGGTTTCAGCTCTTCGGTCTTATTCATCCAAGAATAAAAACCGTAATGCTTCCCCATGAACTTGTGAACAAACAGAATAAGGAAATAAAAGTTAAGATATCAAGTCTTCTTAACTTCAAGAGCCTGGAAAAGTTCTCATCAGACGAGGATATGATCAATTATCTAAGACACAGATCCTACATGATGAAGAGTTCACTTCAGAAAAAGCTCGATGAGAAAAAAACAGGAAAAAAGAAAAAACCGAAAGCAAAGGCGGTCTGCGTTTTGCCGGGTAAATCAAGAGAATTTATTAAAGATGAAGTAATGAAACTGCCCCGTGAAAACACTCTTTTTGAACTGGGAGAGTTTTCGGTTATACAGGTAATGATGGAACAGTCCCCTGAAATAGTAAACGAAATAGGAAGACTCAGGGAAATTACTTTCAGGGCAATCGGTGAGGGTACCGGTAGAGCAATAGATATAGATATTTTCGATAATTATTACGTTCATCTTTTCATGTGGAACTATGAAACAGGCGAAATAATCGGAGCCTACAGACTGGGCCTTACTGACGGAATACTTACAAATTACGGTCTGCCGGGCCTTTACACCAGTACTCTTTTTAAATTTAAGATGGGTCTTTTCGAATACATTAATCCCGCCATCGAACTCGGGAGATCCTTCATAATTGAAGAGTATCAGAGAAGCTATTCTCCTTTAATGCTTCTATGGAAGGGAATAGGACAGTTTGTTATAAGAAATCCCAAATACAAGATTCTTTTCGGGCCGGTTAGCATAAACGATGATTACACAAGTTTTTCTCAGGAAATTATTAAAAGATTTCTTGAAAATAAGCATTACAACTCTCATCTTTCAAAATACGTCAAACCGCGCATGCCGTTTAAGAAACCTTTTTTAAAAAGGGGTTTTGATACCAAGGCATTAAGCGGTGTTATTCAGGACATAGATCAGGTTTCTGCACTGGTTTCAGAGGTCGAAAAAGACCATAAGGGAATTCCGATACTTCTGAAACAGTATCTTAAACTGAACGGGCAGCTTCTGGGATTCAATGTTGATCCTGATTTCGCTAGAGTTCTTGACGGACTTATCCTCGTTGATCTTACAAAAACTGAACCGAAATTTCTTGAAAGATATCTGGGAAAAGAAAACTCGCAATTTTTCTTAAATACCCACAAAGAAGGCTTTCAACCGCTTAACCTTAAAAAATAATCCCTTTATATTCAGTAGATCGTTCTGCTTAGGATTTCTTCTGCGAATTTTCCGCTGCCCAGGCGGTTATAGATTCTGAAAAGGACATTATCCTGAGTTCGTCCGCTGATATAAATTTTACCGCCGGCTTCTACGTATAATCCGCTTACACATTTGAAATCGTCTGATTTAATCTGTGTCTGTCTGTAAAGGGCTCCCGTTAATGGGCTGTGAACATTAAGAAAAACTTCTCCGCTTTTACAAAAGGGATCATCATCAGTTAGATCTCCCTTTGTCCCAAGAATATAAGTGTAGCCTTTTTTATCAGTAACCGGTTTTGCTATTAAGTTGTCAAGGTCTGTAGAAATCATATACCTATCGTTTTCTTGAAGGTCAAAATGATCATAGCTGAGTGCGATAACATCTCCTCCCTGTTCCCCGTTGTTTATTCGAGCGAATACATTTACGTTATAATCATTGTTCATGAAACTGACTGCGGGGGTAAGATTAAAGCCGTTTACTAATTGGGATATAGTATCCTCAAGGATCATGAAAGGACCCACAAGGAAATTTTTTCTTTTACCTATATAAACTTTGGAGATGTAAAAATAGCCGCCTTTCTGGCTCGTTAAAAACACTTCACTGAGATCGTTTGAAGCAATGCCTGTTATATTGTGTGCAGCCAACTCAGAAAGGGCAAATTCACCCGCTTTTTTAGTTCTATAGCTGTAATATTTTACTTTTCGCAGTTCATATCCCAGTGAGTTATCGGTTCCGTTTATGTATCTCAAAATAAAATGATAGTCATCATTGGTTGTCATTCTATTATAAAATTCAATATCCATCGGATCGTGATTTGAACTTGCACTTTCAAAAGCAAGATCTTCATAATCAAATCTTTGAAGATAAAAAACATGATCTCCTACGGACCAATTTCCAAACTCATGACCGAAGGTCCAGATTGATCCGTCAAAAATTCCATTCGATGAAGCAAATATAACATTGTAGGCAAAATCTGCTAAATTTTTACCGGCAAAAGAATATTTAGAAAAGGAAAGAATTAACAGAATTGAGAGGATAAGCAGACTCTTTTTCACTTATGTACTCCTTTTTTTAATGTTGCGTATATATAATTAAAATTACGCGCAGAGTCAATTATTTTAAAGGTATCCCCATTATTGTTGCAGAATATTTTGGCTAAGTGTTTAATATACTGTGATTATTTAAGCGGATCTGAGAATCTTTTCCTTTAGGCC
>CAYYBZ010000042.1:0-10340 GCA_964470285.1 uncultured Oligoflexia bacterium | reverse complement strand
ACGGAGCTTTTGTTGAAATTGAAGAAGGCATTGAGGGACTTATTCATATTTCCGAAATGTCCTGGACAAAGCGTATAAAGCATCCGTCAAATCTTGTAAATGTCGGTGATACGGTTGAAGCCGTCATTTTAGATGTAGACAGCGATTCAAGAAAAATTTCTTTAGGAATGAAGCAGATAGAACCCAATCCGTGGATACTGCTTAAGGAGAAATACCCTCAGGGCACAAAGATTAAAGGCCAGATCAGAAATATTACCGATTTCGGTCTTTTTATAGGAATTGAAGAGGGTGTCGACGGTCTTGTTCATATTTCAGACGTAAGCTGGTCGCAAAAGGTCAAGAACCTTAACGATGTTTACAAAAAGGGAGACGAAATAGAAGCGGTAGTTATCAACGTCGACTCTGAAAACGAAAGATTCTCTTTGGGTATCAAACAGCTTAATCCCGATCCATGGTCGATAATTCCTGAAAAATATCCGATAGGTAAGGAGATTTCGGGAAAGATCATGAAGGTTACCGATTTTGGTGTTTTTGTAAAGCTTGAAGACGACCTGGAAGGTCTTGTTCACGTTTCAGAAATTTCTGAAGAAAAAGTGGACGATCCTACAAAGCTGTATAATACCGGAGACGATATCAGGGCAGTTGTTATAAATGTGGATACTCACGAAAAAAAGATAGGTCTTTCCGTAAAAGAGCTTTCTAAGGCATTTGAAAGGCGTGAATATCAGAGTTATCAGAAAGATGAGGGCAAAAGACAGAAAAGCACATTAGGCGATGTATTGCCGGAAGATCTTAAGTCTCAAACGCCTTCAACAGACGAAGAGCAGTCCGAAGAATCTCTTAATAAAAATAATCCGGAATAGCCTTTTATTAATAACTTTCCAGAAGAGGGTTAAAGAGGGTTAAAATTTTGAACGGCTATACTCAAAAGACCAACTATCTCCCATGGATTTTATTGGGAATTGCAGTCCTGGTCGGAATCGGTTTTGTTTTCTTGCTTGTTACTTCGATTCTTGTAGCATCTTTTTCTGCTGAGCAGGACTATTACCCTACAAAGGGTAATTTAGCGGTTGTAGAGATAAACGGAATTATAGACAAATCAAGAAACACGATCAAAACACTTAGAAAGCTCGAGAAAAACAAAAAAGTAAAGGCGATAGTTTTGAGTGTTAATTCTCCGGGCGGGGCAGTGGCTCCCTCTCAGGAAATTCACGATGTCGTTAAGGATATATCAAAGAAAAAGGTAGTAGTGGCAAGCTTCGGAACAGTGGCAGCATCGGGCGCCTACTATCTAAGCGCACCTTCCAGAAAAATATTTGCAAGCCCGGGAAGCCTGACAGGTAGCATCGGCGTCATTCTTGAGATAATGATTATTAAGGATTTACTTAAGAAGCTGTCAATCGATACAAAAACCATCAAAAGCGGCAGACTCAAATCGGCAGCTTCTCCTTTAAAGAAAATGACACCCGAGGAGGAAAAATTTCTTCAAAAGTTATCCGATAATATTCACGAGCAGTTTAAAGATGCTGTATCGACTGACAGGAAAATTCCTAAAGAAACCATAGACAAAATTGCAGACGGAAGAGTTTTTACAGGCGAGCAGGCTTTAAAGCTTAAATTGATAGATGCGATAGGCGGACTCGATAAAGCGTGCAAGGAAGCTGCTAAAATGGCGGGAATTCTGGGCGAACCGGATATTTTCTACCCGCCAAAGCCGAAAAAAAACTTTCTTGAATATCTCGTAGAGAGTTCGGCTGAAACCGTTATCAGGAAACTTGATAACAGATTGCATTCGCTTACCCCTCTATACATTCTGGGAAGGTAAAATATGAAAAGAATATGGGCTCCATGGCGAATGAGCTTCATTCTCGAATACGACAAATCGAAATGCATATTCTGCGATTTACCTAAGAGCGAACCTGACGGGAAAAATCTTATAATTAAAAAATTTAAACGGACCTTTGTTTTAATGAACAAGTTCCCGTACAATAACGGACATTTAATGGTAGCTCCCTTTGAACATCAATCAAGCTTATCTGATTTTGAAGGCTCTATGCTTCACGAACTTATAGACGGTGTAAACACATGCACTAAGGCACTTGAAAAGGCATTTAAGCCCGACGGGATCAATATCGGAATAAATCAGGGTAAGGTAGCGGGAGCCGGCTATGAGGGGCATCTTCATTTCCATATAGTGCCCAGATGGAACGGCGATACCAACTTCATGCCTGTTATAGCTGAAACCAAGGTAATGGCGGATCACCTTGAAAACACCTATAAAAAGCTGATAGAGTTTTTTTAGATCTCACAAATCTTTTCATAGCTTTAATAAAGTTTTACCTCCCCGGCGACACATATATGTGCTATAGGGACATCAGTATCCCACTTTAGGCTTCCATAATATATTTATAGCAACGATAAATTTAGAATAACATAATGATAACAAAAGGTTAACAAGGCTAAATATTTATAAGCTTTGTAAGGATAAATGGTATGGATATTGCTCATAAAATAGATAGCAGATTAAGAGTTCTCGGGATATCGGAGAAGGATTTCCACATAATTGAGTATGATGGAGGTTGCTCTCTTCTCCATATCCCGAACTCAATGCTCTTTGAAATCGACGATCTTGCAAGGGATAGAATACTTGCCGAAACCCTTAAAAAACCGGGCATTAAAAAAGAATTTCTTAGTAAATATTCAAAAAAGCAAATTTCCCAGGTTGAAAAAGAGCTTAAAAGTCTTTTGAAAGCAAAGACTGCTAAGGAAAAGAAGGTTCACACAATTGACACTGTATCCTTAAATGTTGCCAGAAGCTGTAACTTAACATGTGGATACTGCTACACAGTTGACGGGTCTTACGGACTGGGTGAACTTCTGATGAGTGAGGAAACGGCTTATAAAACTATTGATTTTTTTCTTAAGGGCAAAAGAAGCGGTTCAAATTTCTACATTCATTTTACCGGTGGAGAACCCCTTTTAAATTTCGAACTGATTGAAAAGGTCGTCGGATATGCAAAAAAGATAAAAAGGAAAAGGAAGATAAATTTCTTTTTTTCAATATCTACAAACGGAACGCTCTTTGACATAAGAATAGTTAGGTTTTTTAAGAAAAACAAATTTGATGTTATTGTAAGTATCGACGCTAACAGAGCCGTTCACAACCGAAACCGGATTTATAAAAACGGCAGCGGAAGTTATGCAGATGTAGTTAAGGGAACTAAACTTTTCCGACAGATAAAGGGTAAATTGACTTTGACTTGCAGCGTAACGGTAACGGATGAGAGTCTCGATTTTGTTAAGACATTCAAAAGCCTTAAGAAAATGGGTTTTAATAAGATTCATTTTACATACGCAAATGTCTTTAAAAAGGATAAAAGAGCTTTAAAGACAGGGTGGGAAGCGATGACTAAGGGCATTGATTCTCTTTTCAAAGAGGCCCTTCGGGATATTAGAAGAGGTGGAAAGAATTTAACGGCTTATTCCAATTTCAATCATATCCTTGAACTCTTGGCTCTAAGAAAGAAAGTGTTTTATCCGTGCTCAGCGGGAAGGTCCTATCTGATGGTTGATGCTGATTCGAATTTCTATTTTTGCCACAGATTTACAGGCGAAAAGGATTTTTCTTTAGGGAGCATTAAAAGCTCAAAGACAGCAAGAAAAGACCGGTCGGTTGATGAAAACGCGCTTTGCTCAAAGTGCTGGGCCAGGTATCTTTGCGGGGGCGGTTGTTATTATGATAACTATTACTGCTGCGGTGACGTTAAAAAACAGATTAATGGATACTGTAGCTATATTAAAGACTTGATTGAGAAAGCGGTTTTGTTGTATATTGAATGCCGAAGGAAGAAAATATTACATAAGGTTTTTAAATGGTCTTACAAACCTTATAAGGAGAAGAAATGAAACATCTTAAAAAAATTAACAACTTACTGAAAAAAGATAAGCCCAAGAAATCCCCCAAATGTAATCCCGCTGTTCAATAGAATTCTTACCTAACTGTTCTGAATTAAAACATAAAGTAATTATTGACAATTGGCAACGCGTTGTGTTATATACATAAACGCCTTGCGTTAATATTAGTATATTCTTTACCCAAGGAGTTATAGAATTATGAAGGGCATTATAAAAAATTTAATAGCAATGTTATTAATACCGGCCTTTATAGGTACGGCATTTGCTCAGGTTCCTGAAGACCCCAATCAGGCTCCGCCTCCCGGCTTAACCGAAGACACGGAAACACCGGTTGAAGCTACAAAAGCGGTTGAAGCCGCTGAATCAGGATCTAGCTTCAGCTTTGCACCGTACCTTATGTTCAAACCGATAGGCGTTGATAAGCTAATAGGGTCACATTATGCGTATACAAGCATTGAGCCGGGTATAGATTTTTCGGCGGACTTTTTAACAGGCACTAAAAGAAAACTAAACCTTTCATTGGGATATTTGTTCATTTATCAGCAATACTGGGATGATAATTATGAGAGATATTTTGAACATGAACTCATTCCATCGCTTTCTCATGATATAACAACGAAGCTTTCTGTTAATCTGAATATGGTTGTTTATTTTATGCACTATTATTCTACGGCGAATCAGAGTAGTAATGAGTACGCGTTCGAAGGTAATCCCGCGCTTACATACAAGTTAAACGATAAAGCATCATTTGGGCTGGGTGTTTATTATTTGTTCTATTACGATCCAAACAATATAAGAACTTTTGATCAGGTCGATCATATAACCAATCCGCCTACTGAGCCAGGGGATATGGGCAGAGGAACTACAAGTTTTTATGACGCGAGTCAATACGGAGCAAATCCGTACTATCCTCAGCTTTCTTCAATAACACCGGAGCCCGAAGGAGAAATGTTCAGGGGAATGATTTTGGGGCCCACGATGAAAGCAAGTTATAAAGCTACTCCTACTACTACAAGTACTTTTATATGGCACTATTACGGCTGGACACCTTCCAATAATGATGAAGCCGAGTATACCGGTCATCAGTGGTATTTCCAATTGGGACAGAAATTCGGTAAAGGCGGAAGCATAAAGGCCGAATACAGACTTAGAAGAAGGGCATTTTCATATGCATACACACCTTCGGGAAGAAACAAAATAGACTATAGGCACAGGCTGCAGGCGACAGTTGTGCAGACTATTAATGATTACCTTTCATTAGAAGCCTGGTACAGAATCGATCATAGCAGGGCAAACACCGCAGACCCTTCAAATATGCACTGGTTTTATTTCGGAACTAAATTTTCATTTTAAATAAAATTCTGGAGGAAAAAATGTACGGTTTAAATAGAATATGGTTTTTTACAAGTTTGATTATACTTGTTATTGGGGGACAGGCCTGCGAGAAATTTGCACAGAGCAAGGTTGTTAACGAACCCAAACCTGTAATAGTTGTTGACCCTAATCTCGGTGCAAACTATATACCAATGAAAAATATTGAAGCTGTTATCAATTTCAGAATTCAAAAGAATGAAGATCTTGAAAGAATAATTCCCGTCGGATCGGCAGCTTTTTTGAAGAAACCAGTTTCAGGAATTGATCCCAGAGTTATAGCTCAGGATTTGCCCTATTCATGCTACAATCTTAAGGTGGCCAAGGAAAAAGCCGAAGCTAAAAATGGGAAAAAACTCACAGATAAGGAAAGAAAAACAGTAACAAGATTATCCGAAAAGCCCGCAGAAATTGAATATGATACGGAAAAGATAACCAACTTTAACCTGAATTTCAATTTTCCTTCATATTCTGACAGCTATCTGCCGAGTGAGTTTTCATTTAAAATGCAAAAAGACAACAGCTTTTTAACTCTGGTAGGAGTCGACAAAGATTATTTCTATGACTCGAACGAGATTCAGGCAAAATTCGGGGCAAAGAGTACTGCCAAAATAGCCGGTCTCGGTTTTAGCGGAAAGGAAGTCAAAAACCAAAGGCTGACCAAAGCCGCATCAGCTTCAGGATCTCCGGCAGGGTTTGATTTTCCTAAACAGTTTTTTATGAAAAATCAGACAGATGAAGTTCCGACAGACTTAGGAAGCTCTATAGCCATTGATACATCAAAGGGTATGACTTTTACATGGCTCAACAATTCACAGGCCGGATCAAATAGCTTTATGAACATAAGAATTTATGTTCTTAATCCGGAAAGCAGGACAAAAGACGACAGATATCTCAATATGCTGTCTATGGATTGGACCGATAACGGCGAAGCTACGGTAACACCCGAGAGTTTAGAAAAGCTCGGTGTAGATAAAGAGGTTCAGGCTGAAGTTTATATGAACAGAATAATTCCATATGGAGTTAATCTTGCGGAAAATGCAACTCAAGAATCTTCACCAGAAAAAGAAAAGAGCGTAAGAACTCCTTCCGAAGCTGAGCTTCTGACTTATTCAGATGAGCAATTACTTGCCTATCTTGAATCAGTTGATGATAAATCCGCTGATGACACAGAAAGAGAAGATGAAAGTGAAGACAGTCAAAAAATAGGCAAGCCCGATACCGACGTTCCGGTTGCAGTATTTCTGGTTTCCATCGGAACAACAGGGATAGCGAAAGTCGCACCTCCTGAAAAGAAATAGAATATACTTAAGTTTATAAAAACAAAAAGCCCGGGAAGAAAACTTCCCGGGCTTTTTTTATAGCTGACTGTTTTGTCTGATTTTACTGATTGAGAGTTTTTTCGTATTGAGAGAGCCTTGATTCTATCTGTTCAAGCTTTGTGTAGATATTGTTTATGTTGGATTCTAAAGCAGGAAGATTGGAAATGTCTCTAAGGGTTGACGTGATTACGGAATCAATCTGTTTTTTCAGCTCCTCAAAGGTTTGCTGAGATGTTCCTTCAAGCTCCTTTAAAACCGTTTTGCTTTCGGTTTTTGTGATTTCACCTCTTGATACGAGCTTGTCGAGATACCTTTCGGCTTCGTCCTTTGATTCTTTTTCGGAATTAAAACTCTGCATTACATAGCGCTGGATAAAATCAAAGAGGCTTCCTCTTCCGTCTCTTATAATGCTTTTAAGCATACTCAGTGGAAGAATGGATTTCTGTGATTTTTCCTGATCTACAAGAATCTGTGTAAGAATGATAGATGTTACATCATTCTTTGTTTTGTTGTCGATAACGGTTACATCTTCCCCCTTCTTGATGAGTTTTGCAATTTCATCAAGAGTTATGTAGCAGCTATCCTTTGTGTCATAAAGCTTTCTGTTTTGATACTTTTTGATGATTCTGATTTTGGGTGTCATTTCTTCTTTTCCCATTTTACCCTCCTCGCTTTTTAAGCAAGTAATTGCTTTTAACGAACATTACGCTAACACATCGCGTTGATACTGTAAAGTATTTAATAGCTTTTACGCGCAATTGTCAAGAAAATCTTGCTTCAGTAAATTTTACCGGCAGGTAATATCTTTAATGCCAATAATAACAAATTGTTAGATGCTTACTTGTATTCTGATTCCGGTGCGTTATTATTGTCATTTTTCCCTTCGGATTTAAGAGCTTTTCTTTGAAAGTGTTCGATAACTCTGTTTCTTGACATGATGTCGTAAGAGAAAAAGGCAAAAATAAGAAAGATAACCAAGAAGAAGAGAAAAAACATAAATGCTATGATCCTGTTAAAACTGAATATAAGAACTTTGAAAGAAAAATCATCCGTTATGATTGCTTTGCGGTAGGATTCAAGTACAGTTTTAAAATTATCTATTATATCAGAATGAAACCCGAAATAATAAATTGTAAGAAACAGGGCGGAAACCACCAGAAAAACTATTTTTACGAGTTTTTTATCTCTATGATATTTGTTCGAGGCAACGTCTTTTGCAATAACCTTTTCGTATTCGTTAAATTCCATAAAAGTCACTTGGCAAAGGCTATGCAGTCTATTTCAACCTTGGATCCCTTCGGCAGGGCTGACACTTCAACAGTTGCTCTGGCCGGCGGATTTTTCGAAAAATGCTTCTCATAAACCGCATTCATTGACTGAAATTCGCCTAAATCTTTCATATAAACCGTGGTTTTCAGTACATTGTCCAGACAGGATCCGGCCTTTTCCAAAACAGCTTTAAGGTTTGATATTACAAGTTCGGTCTGTTGAGAAATACTGCCTTCCATGAATTGGTTGTCTTGCGGATTAATAGGTATTTGACCTGATAAAAAGACGAGTTTTTCATATTTTGCCGCCTGTGAATAAGGTCCTATCGCTTCAGGGGCCTTATCAGTTTTAATTATTGTTTTTTCCATAATATTTCTCCTTTATTCATCCCTATATCCTATATAGGGAAGCTCTCTATGATGCTGGGCATGATCAAGCCCGAATCCAACAACAAATTTATTGGGAACCTCGAAGCCTTTGAAATCGATCTTAATTTTTCTTTTGAAGTTGTCTTTTTTTAAAAGCAGCGTGCATATTTTAATCGAAGAAGGTTGGCGATTATTAAGATACTTTAGAAGAAATTCCATTGTCGCTCCGGAATCTATAATATCCTCTATAATTAGTACGTGCCGATTTTTAATAGATGCATCAAGGTCCATGTTTACCTTAACTATGCCTGAGCTTTCTTGTCTTTCTCCGTATGAGGAAAGAGCCATGAAATCCCATTTCTGCTTTAACTTTATGTGAGGGGCAAGCCTAATGAAAAAGGGCAGGGCACCCTTTATAACTCCGATGATTGTTATTTCCTTGCCTTGGTAAGAAGCGGTTATTTTTCGGCCAAGTTCGATTATTCTTTTGTCTATATCTTCCTTTGAAAAAAGTACTTTAAAATCTTCCATAATAACTAAAAGGTCGTATTATTAATAATTTCTCCGAGACCTCCCGAACCTGGAATTATGTAGCCCTCTTCGTTAAGGCCTACTTCCCTGTTCCACTGCTTTCCCGGAATGTCATTTAAAACATCTTCAGGGCTGAGTCCGCGGTCAAGTCTGACCGAGTAAATTATTACTTCCGGAAAGTAACGCCTTACATTTTTAAGGTATTCGGGAGTAATAATCAGTCCCATGATAATATATTTCTTTGGTTTTCCCTTCATCATTTTGTATAGATTTAAAACCTTGATTACAGAAGATGCCGTAGCCCCCATAGGATCGGGAATAATAACATACATATTGCTGTTGGATTCACCCATTTTTGCCCCTGCGATATTGGCTCCTTTAACCTTCCCCTTTTTGTTTGTAACCCTGGAGATGAAAATATTATCCAGCCTTATGTATTTGGGATTGAACGTCAAAAACAGCTGCTCATAAACTGTAAGGGACGGGATAATGCCTGCCCGAATCAGATTGGCTATGGCAAACTTCGAATTTTCGGGAAATTTCTTGCTTCTGCAAACGGCCTTTTTATTAAGAGCATACATTTTGGTTTTTGTTGGATGTTCCTTTGCGGGGATTTCATTGTTGAGAACCGGACCCAGCATGTAGCGGTATGTTTCTCTAAGTATATTATTGAAAGTCGGTTGCCTGGTTCTTTCATCCGACATCTTTGCGACCAGAGTAAGAAGATATGGATCATCGATGAGTTTGACATTTTTACCGTAGTCGTGGGTTCTAAGGGAAGGTTTATAACTGGAGAATCTGTACTGTCTGTCCATAATAATTCCTCAAACGAGTTTTTTGTTTCGTATTATGGGAATATTCGGTGTTAGCGTTTTTAACTTTAAGGTTTTATATTTGCCTTTAAGATTTGCCGTGATCACCGTCAGGTTTCCCGCGTTTTCAATAAGAACCTGTCGGCAGTGGCCGCACGGATAGATGAACTCTTTTTGGAAACCTACAACGGCTATATGTGTAAACTTCCTCTCTCCTTTTGAAAGAGCTTTGAAAAGGGCACATCTCTCGGCACATATCGAACCGTCAGGGATCTGACTTTGGAAATTCGTGCCGTCGTATATTTTGCCTTCGGCAGTTAAAATGGCAGCGCCTACTTTTACGCCGGTCCACGGCGCGATTGAATTCTGCCTGACTTTTATGGCATGTTCAATGAGCGTTTTGATTTGCGTTATTTGCTTGCGGCTTGTTTTCTTTTTCATCAAATTTCTTCTCCATTACGGAAAGAATTCCCTCAATGAGTTTGGACATTGCTGTTTTTATTTTCTCCGCAGTATCAAGGACTTCTGAATGACTTAAGCTTTTTTTAGCATAACCTGAGGCCAGGTTACTGATATATGATATGCCCAGGGTTTTCATGCCTAAAGAGTTTGCAACTATAACTTCGGGAATTGTGGACATACCGACGGCATCTGCTCCCATAGTTCTTAGCATTCTGACTTCGGATGGAGTTTCGTAGGACGGTCCAGACATTGCGGCATATACGCCCCTTTTCATCGGAATTTTCAGTTCA
>CAYYBZ010000041.1:0-10684 GCA_964470285.1 uncultured Oligoflexia bacterium | reverse complement strand
AGGCTTAATCTTTTTTATCAGCTTTTTCAAAAATTTACTCCACGGTTAAGCTTGTACTCAGTCCCCTTGCCTGAACCGTTTTGTCATACATGGACTGAGCAAAAACCGGAGGAGTAATGAAAGTACCTTTTGAAACGGCTCTTATTTCATACTCGAATTCACGGACATCAGATGTAACCGTTCCGAATATAAGCATTCTGTCCTCTCTGCGGTCCACATAATCAGAATTAAACGATTTTAATGCTGTATTGCTTTGGGCATAAGCGCTGGTAAAAATTTCATCCATGGCAGCTACAATCATTTTTTCAAAAAGATCTGCGATAGAATTTTTTAGATAACCCGAATCAAAATTCTCAAAACCGTTTAAACCGTACTCGCCCGTCGGAACATCTCTTTCAAGAACCGGATCGAATCCTCCCGGAACCAGATCGACCAATGCAACATTGTTGAATATTTCATTGTCAAGGGCCCTTATTCTTAAAACTACTTTAAGATTGGAACCCATAGTTGTTTTTTCTATGATGCTTCCGCTACTGTTTTGATATTCCTTAATTGCCTCTATCTTTTGTTTCACGGCTTTGTTGGGAACATTTCTGTCAAAACCGGAAAGAACCATTTGATAAAAAATAGGGAACTTCCCCTTTGCCGATAGTTTAAGCTTTTTGGCTTCGGGAGAAAATGTATAAAGGCCCGCCGCGTTGCTCCCCGATTCGCGCTTCAGCTCTTTTTTAGAATCTTTACTGACATATTCTTCAACCTTAAAATTCATAAGACCTTCAGAAAATTGCTTCATCATGTATGCCGAGTACTCTGAAATAGCCAGGAGAAGATAGGCTGATGATGTTGTGTTATATTTGCCTCCCTCAAGCATGTTAACAAGCGCCTTTAAATCTTCAGGTTTGATTTCAGTTAACAATTCGGGAAAATGCTTTGTAACAATATAAAGATACTGGGCATCCCTTATAAGCTGATCATAGTAATGATTGTAATTTGCTTTTTGAGGATCACCCATCCGTGATTCTGAAATGAGTGCCTTGGCTTCCTTTTTCATCTTTACAAGTCTGTATGCCGCCGCCATGTAAATGGCCGTCATATCCTTGTGCCAGGATTTTTTATAACGCTGATCAAGAGCCTTATGAA
The DNA here is from genome assembly GCA_964470285.1 of uncultured Oligoflexia bacterium. Taxonomy (GTDB): domain Bacteria; phylum Bdellovibrionota_G; class CAYYBZ01; order CAYYBZ01; family CAYYBZ01; genus CAYYBZ01. Next base: position 9,544 of record CAYYBZ010000041.1, on the reverse strand, counting down.
GCCTGGGCAGATCTCCCTTAACGACAATTCCGTTTCTGGCCAAAACATAAAGTGCATAAGCCCAAACTCTTGCATTGTAAAGTGAATCGGCCTGTTTTACCTCCCCGCTTTGCAAATATTTTAAACCTCTTTGAAAAAAGTCTTTTGATACGGGATAACCTTTATCCTTTGCCTCAGTTAAGAAGTGAATGGCATAAGCGTTTTGAAAATTATCAACGTAAGAATGTGCCGACCAGAATCCGAAGGCGCCCGATCCCCTCTGCCTTGATCTTAAAACGCCTATAGCATGTGATATGCTCTGTTCGATTTTCTTAATCGATGCTCCGAACTCGGGGCGCCCCTTAAAGGCTACTGCCGGAAATGCCTTACTCACGGTCTGTTCCGTACATCCGTAAGGAAATTCCTTAAGATATGAAAGCAGTCCGTGACCTGCGGCCACAAGCGAAGGGGAAGCCATCAGGCTTAAGCTTCGAAAATGAGGGTAAATTACCCTGTCAATTTTTAGTTCCTTTGAATCGTTATGAACGTATCCGGTTGTAAGTGATGTAATATAAGGATTTTGAGGACGCACACTTAAGCCCATCTTATATTTACCGCTTTTATCATCCATCTTGGCCCTGAATGTCAGGGATGCAGGTCCAAGTACGTCTTTTGCTTTTACAATGAAAGTTTCGGATTTCTCTCTTTGCTCGTCTATTTTAAGTTTCTTTGACTTTTCTCCAACAATTGAAAAATGCTCCGAAGGTTCTATATTGACATTAATTCCTGCATTCTTTCCCGAACCCTCAACCATATTTGCCACCAAAACGCCGACTTCAAACTGATCTCCCGGTGCTGCAAATAAAGGAGCGTTTGGCTGTATTACAAAATCACCTCTTACTATGGCCTTTTGCTTTAATGCTCCTAGTGCATCTTCAGAAACGGCAACAGCCATAATCCTTATCGTTCCGTTAAAATAATCGGGAACTTCGTAAATAACTTCTTTTTCATCAGGTCCCATATCCACGATACCGGACCAGTAGGCTACGGGTTTGTCAGTTTTTCTTTTAAACGGGTTTAAGTTTTTTCCGATAGCATCGAGTTTCTCTCCGTACATTCCTCCGCCTTCACCGTAAAGCTCTCTTACTATTGCATATTCCGGAATAATCAGATCCAGAATCTGCATTGTTCTTACCTGTAAAGCCCGTTTCCTGAAAAAATAGGCAAGCGGATTCGGCATTTGATAATTAGCAACCTGCAAAATCCCCTCATCAATAGCGAAGATTATTCCCTTTCCGGGCTTTTCGCTTTTGTATCTTATCTTAAAGGGTTCGCCGGGTTTAATCATTTCGTCGGTAAAAAGAGTTATCTTGTTTGTTCTTTTGTCTTTTGCAATTGAAAACGGAACTACTCCGTAACTAAGAGGACTTATAAAAATCTCGTCGGAATCAATTGCCCTGACGAAAGTAACGTTTACGTATGCATTACCCTCAAGATTACCGGGAACCTTAATCGTCTCGACCGTATTCGTTTTTAAGGTTTTAAACCATTTGTAACTGTAAACCTTGTCTCTTTCAATGGTTATCAGACCCGCTCCGGTATAAGGCGCCCTTATCTGCATTTCGATTAATTCCCCGGGCCTGTAATCGGTTTTGTTAATTACAACCTGAAGCTCTGCGCTTTTGTCCATTTTCATTGCTAGATCGGCTTTCCCGACTATCGAATATTTAACCTTTGACAGCTCTTTTTTATCCGAATTCTTGATTACAAGCTTAAACTCACCGGGTGTATCAACTTTTAAAGCGTAATTCAGGCCTTCTTTCGGTATGGAAAAATCACTTTTTTCAAGAAGAACATCTTTTAAAACCGACTTGTAGCGGAACGTTCCGTCTCTATCTTCCGTTAAAACTGAAACATATTTTTGATCGTACAGTTCCAAAAAAAGATTATCCGTAGCAACATTTTCAAGCTTTTTATCGACAGCAATGAACTCTATTTCTCTTGTTGAATTTTTAGATATGTAGCTTAAATCATCCTCAGATTTATAACCCACGATGTATTTTAGTGGAGACACGACTACCTCTGCCTGAGAGCTTACGGATCTGCCGCCCTTTGCCTCATACCCCTGAGATGTAAACGTAAGCCTGTATGTCGCCTCCTCGAAGCGGTTCAGTTCAAAATTAAACTGGGCGTTACCCTCGCTATCGGTAACTGTTTCTTCCAGTGTTTCTGTAAAGCCTTTTTTGGCCTTTTCCGGATCGTGGAAAATATACTTTCTGTATTTTCTGAAAAATGGAATAGTCGGACTTAAACTAATTTGGCCGGTTACTCTTCTGTCTTCCGCCGGTGTGCCGAAAAGATTTCTTAGAGTAACCAAACCTTTCAAATCTTCCGGATGAACCCATCCGTCAAATCTCTGTTCCGATATCCTTGCAGATATCTTCATTCTGTCGGGAAGGAATTCTTCAACTTTAACTGTTTCGCTTCCAAGAGTTGTCCATCTTTTGTCATTTTTAATCAGATAGATCTGTATTCTGTAACTTCCTGTCGGAGAGGTTTCATAGGTTTGATACTTAATCTCAGCCAGCCCCGGAGGCTCAATATATCTTCTTTCTTTATGTACAATTACACCTTTGGGATCGTTAATAAGTATTTCAACGGGAACCATGGAAAGCCTTGCCTTCCAGTCCTCTGACCTCACTATTGTTCCCAGTCGCATTTCGTCACCGGGTCTGTAAATTCCTCTGTCAGAGAAAATAAATGCCTTAAGCGCTCCTGTAGTTGACTCGTATATTCCTCCCGTATCGAATCTTACAAAGTTAATCCCTCTGTCCCTCACATCAAACGGAAGAAAAGTTAAATCCTTATCATTTCTTACAAGATAAACGACAGGATGCTTTTCGTTTTTAAAATCCTTTAGCGACATGAAATCGGCCCTGCCCCCTGAATCCGTGATTTGAGTGGCAACAGGTATTCCGTTTTTACCGATAATCTCTACTTTTGCCCCCGGGACAGGTTTTCCTGTCGATATTGACTGGACAAATACATTATGAGAATTATCAATCCCTTTTTTGATAAGCATTCCAAGGTCGGTGATGAGTAAGAACCTCCTGTCACTTGGATACTTTATCCGCTTGCTTATGGGATCCCAGGCATTAACCTTTAAAAAGAAAAGGCCTTTCATGACATTTCCTGCCGACTTGAAATAAGTAGAAAAATCAAGTGTCGTATAATGTGTCGTATAATCGCCCGAATGTGTAACTTTTTTGGTTTCCGTGAAAAATTCGCTTATATTCGTTTTATCGAATTTCCAGTATTCAAAACTCGGATCGTTAAAGTTACCGTACGTCTGACTCATAAGGTGGTTGATTTGTGAGGGAATAACCCTTGCTATTTCAAAGTGAAGCGCTTCAATATTTCTGGTTAGAATTGTAAGTTTTTTCTCTCCTGTCATACTCAATAAGCTTCCCTTATGCATAATCATCAATTCCTGCGGGAGCTCAGGAACAAAATTTACCGATTCAAAGTTTTTAGAGAGTATATAATCTCCGTAACTCTTAATTCCCTTATCTATTTTGACATACAAATATCTGCCCACTTCAGCGAAGTATTTAAAGCTTATTGCGCTTGAATAATCTTTTTCTGTGGGGAGAGCCTCAAGCTTAATTTCATTTGAATCTTTTAAAACGGCATCGGTAATTTCTCCTACCGCTCTCCAACGGTATGGATATTTTTTATTTATCTGTGATGAATCGGGTTTTTCCTTGTAAATGTTGTATTTGGGGAGCTCGTAAACTTTTATGGCTTTTTTAATCTCTTCTACGGTTGTTTCGGCAGTACTTGCTACCACTAAAATCTGTTCAGGTTCATACTTTTCGTTTCTTGCGTGAACGAGCCTTACGCTGTTTATTCTGAAATAGCTGTACATGCCCGGGACTTTAACCTTCTGTTCAGCTTCATAAGACGATGGACTTCCTCCTTTTGCAGAACGTATACCGGGGCCGATTTTTATTAACATCACCGAGTTCTTTAAAGGAATCGGAACAGTATCGGATTTGATGTAAGCCTGACCCGCAAATTCATCAAAGCTTACGGTGAACTTGTAATCCTCTCCGCTTCCTGATGCAATTCCGCCGACATCATCCTTTAAGGTCATTTTAATTCGTTTTCTTAAATCTTCTCCGTCTACCGGGTAGTTAAATTTTAAATTGACAACCGCTCTTTTTTCCTTTGGATATCTCGGATCCTGATAGAATTTTGTTTTCGTAACCTCTACGGTAAACGGGCTCATCGCGAATTCACCCGAATACGCATCAATTTTTATATGCTCGGGGAACAGCTCTTTATTAATATTAACCTCATAACGCTGCCCTACCCCCCAATCTTCAAGGGGTTTAAATTCCAAGGTTTTATCTGTAATCCAGCTCCATGACCCTTTTATGGATGGTTTAATGCTTACTTTTTCTTTAAGAATTTTTCCCAAATCGGCAAGCTCGGCTACCGATTTTGAGAAAATTAAACGCAGTGTATCGATTTTTGCATCTTTTTGCAGCTTTGTCGGTTTCGGCTGAGAAATTGTAAAACTTACATATTCGGGTCCTTTTTTCTCGTGCTTTGACAATATTGCAATCAATACTATTAAAACGACAATCGCTGATGCGCCGATTATTATTCCTATTTTATTAGTTTTCCATAAACTTGTTTTTTCTTTCTTTTCGCCGGCATCTGTCGGCTCTTGACTTTTACCGTTTGTATCATTTTTTGACTCGTCATTCATAAAAGGACTCCTTAGAAAGTGTGTTTAATGTATGAGAGGATTGAAGATAGTCATAAGAGTATCTTTGGATATTTAACATACACAAAGACGAATTCAAAAATAAAAATATCTTATAAAATCAGTAAATTGTTAAGGAATAAGCAGTGTGAATATATCCGATCAACTAAGAAAAAAGTATTCTCTCGGAGCGGACAGTGCGAAGAGAGAATACTTTTTTCTTAGTTGATCGAATACACCTCAGCTTTTAATTATCATGTTCTTAGCATTGTAAGGAGCATCTTGAACTTTTCGCTGGCCTTTACCTCGTGCGGAATATTGGCGGGCATTACAATATAATCTCCATTTTTAACAGTATTTTCTTTTCCACCTACCGTTATTAAAGCCTCTCCATCTAAGATCTGCACAAACGCATCAAAAGGAACGGTATGTTCGCTTAAAGATTGCCCCTTATCAAAAGCAAAGAGAGTTATATTGTTTTTTTCGGTTTTCAAAAGAATTCTACTGACTGTAGATCCTTCCTGATATGCAATTGATTCCTTTAAATTTGAAGCCTTCCCCTCATCGTCCATGAATATCTCCTTTATATAATCCTCTTAATTGCGGATTATTTTCTTATAATACCAAGAATCCTGTTGAGATCCTGTGTAGAGTAAAAATCAATTATCAGCTTTCCTTTGGAGTCCTTTTTCTGAAGTATTTTTACCCTTGTTCCAAAAACCTGCTGAAGTTCTTCAATAATTGATCTTAAAAACGGATTTTCAAGTTTAGAATCAAGCTTGAAAGACTTCCCTGTTTTTTTAATACCCTTTGCCAGCGACTCAGTTTTTCTCACAGAAAGATTTGCATTTAAAATCTGATTTAGAAAATTAATCTTAGCCTCTTCATCTTCTAATGATAGAATCGTTCTTGCATGCCCCATTGAAATCTTTCCCTCCAGAAGAGCTTCCTGAACTTTTTCAGGCAATTTAAGCAGTCTTAAAAAATTAGTTATTGTGGATCTTTCTTTTCCGACTTTTTTGGCTATTTCATCATGGCTTAAATCGAATTCATCGCACAGCATTTTATATCCGGCTGCCTCTTCAATCGGATTTAAGTTCTCTCTTTGAATATTTTCAATTAAAGCAAGCTCTAAGTCCTCAAACTCATTCGTGGACCTTACAATAACCGGAACTTCGGAAAGGCCCGACATTTTTGCCGCCTCAAATCTTCTTTCTCCCGCTATAAGATTATAACCGTTTTCCACTTTCTTGACTAAAAGAGGCTGAATAATACCCTTTTCTTTTATGGAATTTGACAGTTCTTTTAAGGATTCTTTATCGAAATTTTTTCTTGGCTGTTTTTTATTGGGCCTAAGATTCTCTATGCCCACATAAACGATCTGCTCTCTTAACTCCTTTTCACTCTGTGCATCGGGGATAAGTGAAGCAAATCCCCTGCCTAAACCTTTTCTATCTTTCATATTCAAATTCCTCCCGCCTTTTGAGCCTTTTTCTTTATTTGCTTTTTTCCTTTTTTTCATTAATTCATGCTCATAATGCAGTTAAGTGAAGTTCCTGCACCCTGACCGGTCGTTGTATTTCTTTTTATGAGCTCTTTTGCCAGCTTTAAATAACTCTCACATCCTTTGGATTTTACATCATACAAAATTATGGGCTTGCCGAAACTGGGAGCCTCTGAAAGCCTTACATTTCTCGGTATCATCGAATCGAATGCCAGATCCTCAAAATGTTTTCTGACTTCGCCGACTACATCGTTACATATATTGTTTCTTTTGTCATACATGGTAAGAAGAATTCCCTCTACAGATAAAGATGTATTTAAACTTTTTTTGACAAGTTCAACCGTACTTAAAAGTCTTGTTAGGCCTTCCATAGCATAGTATTCGCATTGAAGCGGAATCAAGACAGAATCTGCTGCTGTTATTGCATTAAGGGTTAATAGCCCGAGTGAGGGAGGACAGTCGATAATTATGAATTCATAATCCTCTCTTATTTTTTCTATTGCGTCTTTAAGCCTTGTTTCTCTTGCAATGGTACTTACAAGTTCAATCTCAGCTCCTATTAAATCCTGATTGGCCGGTGCAATATCCAAAAAGTTTAATTCTGTAGGATGAATGCATTCTCTAATGCTTTTTTCCCCAATTATTGCATGATAGATCGTAGAGTTAGCAGCCTGAACGTCAAGCCCCAAACCAGAGCCCGCGTTTCCTTGAGGATCCATGTCCACAAGGAGAGTTCTCTTCTCCGCACATGCAAGGCTTGCGGCCAGATTAATAGCAGTTGTTGTTTTCCCTACACCGCCCTTCTGATTGGCAACACAAATTACCTTTCCCATATCTTCACCTCTTTCAAGGTTGAGGTTGTTAAGAATTTCCATTATTTTCCTCCAGCTCTCTTATATATGATTCAAGTTCTGCAATTTTTTGATTCATTTCATTTATATATTTTTCCTGATCCTCAATTCTTTTATCCTGTTGACCTATAAGTTTGTCGCTTATCATTAAATAACTGTTCAATGCCTTAGAACTAAAAGCTATCAATTCCATAAGTGTGTTTTCAGAACTCTTTACGGCAGGAAATTTAGGTAAATCCAGACCTCCCTCTTCAAGTATTCTGGATTTTTTTTCCTGTTTCAGCGATTCGAGATTTTCAGATGAATCATCTTCCATCAAAACATACCATTTGCTGCCTATTTTTTTTGACCTTATTTGACCAGTCTTGATATATCTTCGAATAGTCGAGTCGGAAATTCCAAATCTTTGAATATATTCTTTAATTGTAATCCATCCCATAATTGACTACTCATTGATTATTCATTTAAATAGTCAAATAGCATAGGCATGAAAGCTTGTAAAGTAAAAAATGACTAGTCATGAATATTTATTTCACTCTAGATTAAAAGCGAGAATGAGATAGTAGCGAAACATATTGACACGTAGCGTTGGTTGTAGTAGACAGAATGCGTTATGTCTTTACTTCTGTGTTCTGTGAAACTTATATTATTTCAATTACCTGACAACTTTTTTTAAAAAGATTTCTGGACATTTTATTAAATTTTCATTAGTTAATTATTAAGGGGGTATTAAATGAAAAAATCTTACTGGATCCTTTTAGCAGTTGCTGCTCTTTTAATCTCTTCTCAGTCTTTCGCAGTAGGCAGCGCCATCACTAAGCAAACCTTAAAAGAAACAGTCTTGCCCGCAATAACATCAATTATTCCTGTTGAAAGTGCGACAAAAAGATATCTGGCGGGAGAAATTGTAACTACAAGGTTTATACCCGCCCTGATTATAAATCCGGGCTTTAGCGGAGCATCAAATATACTCGGGAAAACGGTTAAATTACCTGCCAAATATGAAACTGTATTTTTTAACAATTTAAGAATCGGCATTAAACCGCCCGACTTTTGGGTTAAATATTCGGGTGAAGCATCTTCCATGGACCTTCGAAAAAAGCAGGCGCTTCAAGCTATGGCTGAATTATTCGTTATTATGGAATCCGAACCACATTCGGAAAGAAATGTTTTTATAGGACTTATAAATGCCTTAAGTTATTCTCAGGTTTGGCTTTCCACAAAAATGATTCAATTACCAACACAAGAAGCCAAAACCTCGGCTCTTTCTCAGGTTGAGCTGACTATAGCTATTCTGGATTTCATTACCTCGCCCGAAGCGATAAATTCTTTTGAAAACGGAAAGTATGCAGAAATTGCAGCAGCAGTTGAAAAAGCAAATCTCGAGATAAATCATGCGTTTTCACTAAATGCCGGACAGACCGGACTTCCGGATATAATTATGCAACCCGGTTCTGAATCATTTACTGCAAGAAAGATAGGAACCGCTCTCGACAGAGTAAAAAGTTTATTAGCCTTTCACTACAGCGAATCACAAACCGATCGGGAAATATCCTCTTCCATCGATAAATTAGCCGCAGTTTATTTAAGACTTATCGGCGAGCAGTCCGATTTTCACTGGGTAACCGAAGAGGGCCAGGCGATTCACTGGACAAATCATATTGAAACCGCCCTTAAGATTAATGACGTTGCTTATGCCGTTAGGAATGCTGCAAGTATAAAATCAAGGCTGGTTAAAGATGCGGCAAGTCCTCAAATACAAAGAACAGTTCCTAATCTGGGGTCACATATGCCGGCGATGCCTATGGATGGGAGTGTCACGACTGATCCTCTTAACTTAATAGGACACAGACTTTTCTAGCTTTAATTTTAATTGTATAGTTTTTTAAGGTTTATCATCAATACAGAAATTGCGGCAGGCGTTACACCTGATATTCTTGAAGCCTGCCCCAAAGAAACCGGCTTAATTTTAGAGAGTTTTTCTTTAACTTCATTTGTAAGACCGGGAAGTTTCGAATACTCAAAATCAGCCGGAATCTTTTTATTCTCCAGCTCTTTAAATCTATCTATTTCTTCATTCTGTCTTTTGATATAACCTTCATATTTGGTATCAATTTCTACCTGCTCTCTTATGCTTATATCATAATCTTTTAGCCAGTGTGCAAACATGGTAATGTTTTCACAGGTAATATTTGACCTTTTCAATGCATCTTTAAGTTTGAAACGGTTTTTCATGGGTGATTCATTCAGATTCTCAAATATTACATTGATTTCTTTGCCGGGATTCAAAAATGTTCCTAAAAGTCTTGAGTCAAGTTCAGCTATCCGTTTAAGTTTGCTTTGATATTTTTCATAGTCTTGCTCATTTAAAAGACCCAATCTGTATCCGTCTTCGCAAAGTCTTCTATCGGCATTATCTTCTCTTAGTACAAGCCG
>CAYYBZ010000040.1:6150-10727 GCA_964470285.1 uncultured Oligoflexia bacterium | reverse complement strand
TAAAGAGAAGGCCCTGCACGTTGGATGATATAACAATAGGGCTCAATGCTAATAAAACCGTAATTGCGAAGGGCATAGCATATTTAAAAGCTCAAAAAAGCATAGAAGAATCGGAACGAAACGGGCAGGTTTATTATTACTGGAAACAATAAGGAGTAAGCGATGGACAAAAATAAAGAAACGGAAAGGGAACTTCAGCAAAGAGCCATAGATCTTTCACTAAAGAATATTAAGCATAAAATTCTGGTTATGAGCGGAAAGGGCGGTGTAGGTAAAAGCACGGTTTCCGTTAACCTTGCCTACGGCCTGGCAGCCAACGGTTATGTTGTGGGATTAATGGATGTTGATCTTCACGGCCCGGATATTCCAAAAATGCTTGGCCTTGAGCTTGAAATGCTCGATGCCGGAGATAATTTTATTTTCCCTTTAAAATTTTCGGATAAATTAAAAGCGGTTTCGATTGCAAGCATGATTCAAACCGAAGATACTCCCTTGATCTGGAGGGGGCCTTTAAAAATAGGAGTTATACGCCAGTTTATAGGAAGCACAAAGTGGGGAAAGCTTGATTATCTTATTATTGACGCACCTCCGGGTACCGGTGACGAACCCTTAACAGTCGCTCAGACAATTCCCGGGGCAAATGCTATTATAGTTACTACGCCTCAGGAACTGGCTCTTTTAGATGTATCCAAATCAATAAGTTTTTGTAATCAGGTCGGTATGCCCGTGCTCGGTATTGTAGAAAATATGAGTACATATTTCTGCCCGCATTGCGGAAAAGAAAGCCATATTTTCGGAGAAGGCGGCGGGGCAAAAATAGCGCATAAAACCGACATTCCACTTCTTGCTAACATTCCGATTGAAAAGGATGTGATGTCTTCATCTGAGGCCGGGATGGTATTTCTTGAAGCAGACAGAAAGGACTCGAAAGCAAAGGACGGTTTTAAAAAACTGGTCGGTAGCGTAATAGACAGAACGGAATCGAAAGATAATTAATTTTGTATCATGGTTTTGGCAAGGGTAAAACATTCAACCCTTTGGGCTTTTCCTTCTTTTTTTAATACTTTTGCGCACTCGTTCAGCGTATTACCTGTTGTGTAAACATCATCAATTAGCAGTATGCTTTTTTCTTTGAACATTTCAGTATTCATGATTTTAAAACTCCCCAAAATATTGGTTTTTCTCTCCTTGAACTTTAATTCTACCTGGGGTTTCGTATCTTTGAACTTTATCAGATTTCTGAAATTTACCGGGATTGATCTTTTTTCAGATATGGTTTTGGCTAAAAGGTAAGCGTTGTGAAACCCTCTATTCCTTAGCCTTTTTCCCGAAAGAGGGACAGGAACAACATAATCAAAACTAAACTCATGAAAGTTTTCTTCAATTCTGGAAAACATGAAATCGGATAAAGGTTTGAACAGAGATCTTACCTTTTTGTACTTATAAGTTTTTATGGTGTCTTCCAGTGTGCCGCTGTAGATTCCGGCTGATCTTGACCGGTTGTAATAAGGTCTTGTCTTCAGGCATTGTGAGCATGGATGATTTTCAACCTCTTTAGAAATGAACGGCGTACCGCAAATAGTGCAGAACGGTTCTTCAATAATCTTAAATTCATTTATGCAGCCGTCGCATAAGAGAGCGTATTTGGAATCGGAATCTGTTTTCCCGCATATTGAGCAAACAGGAGGAAAGACAAAATCAAGAATACCCTTAAAGGAGTTACTAAAGTCTTTCCGGGTGAACATAGAGATTGAATATCTTAAAAGCTGCGCAGCTGCAATAGTAATGTTAGATTTAAGTGTAATTATCTTATTTAGACAGGATAAATAATCAGATATTTGAAAAAAAACACTCAAAATGGTAAAAAGTGCGTTTTTGATGGCATGTAAGTGCTTAAAATGTATAATAATGTGCCTGCGTGATTGAGGTAACTTTCGGAGATTATTATGGATTATAAGAACAGCTTAAATCTTCCCAAAACTGATTTTCCGATGAAGGCTAATTTGGCTAAAAATGAGCCTTTGATAAATAAGAAATGGGATGAGATTAATCTTTATAAAAAGATTATTGAAAAGGGCAAAAACAATAAGCCTTTTATCATGCATGACGGTCCGCCCTATGCAAACGGCAGGATTCATTGCGGAACGGTATTAAACAAAGTTTTAAAAGATATAGTTGTGAAATATAAAAATATGTCCGGTTTTAAATGCGAATATCTGCCGGGTTGGGACTGTCACGGACTTCCTATCGAACATCATGTCGATAAAGAGCTCGGAAAAAAGAAACATGAGCTTTCTCAATCTCAAATCAGAAAAGAATGCAGGAAGTATGCACAAAAATATATTGATATTCAAAGAGAAGAATTTAAAAGATTGGGTGTTTTGGGAAAATGGGAAGAACCTTATAAAACGATGAATTTTCCCTATGAAGCCAGAATTGCAAAAGAATTCGCAAAGATTGTGGCAGAGGGTTACGTTTACAAAAAGAAAAAGCCCGTTCACTGGTGCATATCGTGTGAAACGGCGCTTGCTGAAGCCGAAGTCGAATATGAAGACCATAAATCGCCTTCGATTTACGTTGCATTTCCAATAAAAACCGATGCAGGGAAACTCGGGCTAAAAGAAGCAAAACAAGATAACACCTTCATTCTTATCTGGACTACGACTCCCTGGACAATTCCGGCAAATTTGGCAATTGCGCTGAATCCTGAATTTGAATATGCAGCTATTCAGCTTGACGGAAAAGTTTATATATTTGCAGATAAAATGCTCGAAGTTGTTTCAAAAGAAATTGAATTAAGGGATTATAAAGTTTTAAAGAAATTTAAAGCAGAAGATCTTAAGGATTTTGAATTCCATCATCCTCTTTACAAAGAGAAAACATCAAAAATTGTTTTTGCGGATTACGTGACACTTGAGGCGGGAACCGGAGCGGTCCACACGGCTCCAGGCCACGGCCAGGAAGACTTTGAAACAGGCCTTAAATACGGTTTGGAAATTTACTCGCCGGTTGATTCAAGAGGAATTTTCGATAAAACAGTCGGTTTTTTTGAAGGGCAGCATGTTTTTAAAGCTAACGATGAGATTGTTAAAAAACTGGATGAAGACGGAGTGCTGCTGGGTAAAAAGGGAATGTCGCATTCATATCCTCATTGCTGGCGCTGTAAAAAGCCTGTTATTTTCAGGGCAACCGAGCAATGGTTTATCTCGGTAGAACATAAAGATTTGAGAAAGAAAACTTTAGAGGAAATAGACAGGGTTAAGTGGTTGCCGAAATGGGGTAGGGAAAGAATATATTCAATGGTTGAAGGCAGACCCGACTGGTGCGTTTCACGTCAGAGAGTTTGGGGAAATCCCCTGATGTCCGTTCATTGTAAATCATGCAATATTTCTTTCGTCGATAAAAAGATGATGGATCATGTCGCCGATATATTTGAAAAAGAAAGCGCCGATGTCTGGTTTGAAAGGGATTTGAAAGATTTAGTGCCCAAAGATTTTAAATGCCCCGAGTGCAAACAATCGGATTCTTTGGAAAAAGAAAACGATATTCTGGATGTCTGGTTTGATTCGGGCTCTTCTCATGCCGCCGTTTTAGAAGATATGGATTTAGGCTGGCCGAGTGATCTCTATCTTGAAGGATCAGACCAGCATAGAGGCTGGTTTCAATCATCTTTACTAGAGTCAATGACAACAAGGGGTAAGGCTCCTTATAAAACAGTTTTGACTCACGGCTTTGTCGTAGACGGTAAAGGCAAAAAAATGTCCAAATCTATGGGTAATTTCATAGCCCCTCAAAAAATCATAGATAAATTCGGTGCTGAAATCTTGCGTTTATGGGTAGCAGCCGAAGATTACAGGTATGATATAAAACTATCAGATGAAATACTTCAAAGAATGGTAGAGGCCTACAGAAGAATCAGAAATACTTCAAGGTTCATTTTGGGAAACCTTTACGATTTTTCTCCTGACAAGAATTCAGTTAAATATGAAGATATGCTTGAGCTTGATAAATGGATACTTGACAGAACTCAAAGACTGATAAAAAGAATAACGAGAGCATATGAAGAATACGATTTTCACGTGCTTTATCATCATATAAATAATTTTTGCGTTGTCGATTTAAGTTCTATATATCTGGACATCGTAAAGGACAGACTTTATGTTTCAAAGGCCGACTCAAAAGAGAGAAGATCTGCTCAAAGCGCGATGTTCCATATTGTAGATTCAATGACCAGGATGACGGCGCCTGTTTTATCTTTCACGGCCGAAGAGGTTTTTGATTCTATCCCCGAACATAAAGGCAAAGAGACATCCGTTCATTTATGCGCATTTCCCAAAGTTAATGAAAAGTTTATAGATGATAAGCTTCATCAAAAATGGGAAAAATTCCTGGCTATTAGATCGGAAATTTCAAAAGCATTGGAAATTGAAAGAAAAGAGGGGAGAATCGGACATTCTTTAGACGCGAAAATATGGATAAGCGCAAAAGATAAAGACTTTGAAATGTTAGAAAGCTTTAAAAATCAGTTAAAATACTTTTTTATAGTTTCCAACTTGGAACTTAGCAAAGACAGGTTA
>CAYYBZ010000040.1:837-6140 GCA_964470285.1 uncultured Oligoflexia bacterium | reverse complement strand
TTAAAAGGCGATAAGAACTTTATTTCGGAAGAAATTGACGGACTTATTGTAAAAGTTGAAAAGTCGGACGGAGTAAAATGTGAGCGCTGCTGGGTTTATTCCTACGACATCGGTAAGAACTCCAGTCATCCTACTATATGCGGGAGGTGTGCAGATGCTCTCGGATCCTAAATCAAAAGCCAATCTGATAATAACAGTTATAACGGTTGTTCTCGGTGTCGCTGTAGATCAGTTTACAAAATTTCTCGCATTGACTTACCTTACTTACGGTAATGCGATAGAAATAATTCCCTATATTCTGAATTTAAATATAGTCAGGAACAGGGGGTCGGCTTTTGGAATGGGTCAAAACTGGCCACCGATATTTCAGAAAACGGTTCTTTTAGTATTGCCTGTCTTAGCGATTATTATCATATCCATAATTCTTATAAAGAATATTAAGAGCCATAGGTTAATGATTGTGGGTTTTTCTCTTATACTAGGCGGAGCCATCGGCAATGTTTATGACAGAATAATGAACTCCTACGTAGTTGATTTTATTGAACTGCATTTCAAGCAGTATCACTGGCCGAATTTCAATTTTGCTGACACTATTATATGCGTAGGTGTTGGTCTTTACGTTATCTACAGCTTTAAGGCATCTAAAAAATACAAAACTATCGAATGAAAAAGGTCTACTTATATTCGGTTGCCTTTGTTGCAGGCTATTCAATTATGGCCCTTGAACTTTTGGGTTTCAGAATCTTTGCCCCGTATTTCGGAAATACAATTTTTGTTTGGGGCAGTCTGATAGGGACGATAATGCTGGCCCTCTCGGCGGGATACTTTGCAGGCGGTTACATATCGGAAAAAAAACCGGATCAGAAAACCCTGAATTTTTTATTGCTGACAGCGTGTGGTTACCTTATTCCTGTTAATGTATTTTATCCTGAAATTTTAGGTTTTTGCACTTTCGCGGGAGCTTCCGGCGGAGCTTTGCTTGCAACAATGATTATGTTTTGTATTCCAATGATAATACTGAGTTCGCTGTCTCCTTTTCTTATAAAAATTAAAGCATTAAATGAAAAGGTCGGGATTTCAGCCGGTAAAATTTATGCCGTATCTACCATGGGGAGTTTACTCGGAACTTTCTTAACTACATTTGTTTTAATACCCCGCCTGGGTTCTTTTAAGACATTTCTAATAACAAACTCGGTTATTTTTCTTCTGCTTGCATGGAGCCTGGCAAGGTTTAAGCTAAAGTATTTAATCCTAATCCCCGTACTTATACCTATGTTTATGATTAATCCGCAGGATTATCTTAAGAAATCATTTAAGCATCTGGCCAAGTGGTACAGGGGTGTCGGCCTTGTTTATATTTCGGAATCACCTTACAATATGGTTTTCATTTCAAAATACAGAAACATTTATACGCTTCACCTTAACGGAAAGGGAAGGCAGTCGTTTTATAATTCAGAAAAACCCGATTATTCCTTAAAAAAGAGTTCTTACAGGGAAATTTTCGGACTATTAGCAAGAATAACAAAACCAAGGAATATTTTAATTCTCGGTATGGGGGGAGGTACCTCTCTTACAAGATATCTCGGTATCAATGACAGTCTTAAAATTGATGCCGTTGAAATTGATCCGAAAGTTATTCAAGCCTCTGAGCTCTTCTTTGGCATAAGGGAAAGTGAAAATGTAAAGTTTCATCTGGCCGATGCAAGACCGTTTGTATCTAAAGTAAATAAAAAATATGATTTTATTGAAATTGATACTTATAACGGAGATTTTCAAATTCCGTTCTATCTTGCTACTGAAGAATTCTTTGCACTTGTAAATAATAAACTTTCAGATTCAGGTATATTTGTAATGAACGTAGTCTCGCAGAAAACCAACAGAAAGAATGACTGGGTGGCGGATCCGATTGCAAATACAATGACCAGGGTTTTTAAAAAGGTTTTCTCAATAAAGTGGAAAGGTTCAAGAATTATATTCGGATTAAAAAAGGATGTTTCTTTGAATTATTTTCGTGAAAAGCTTGGCAATATGGCAGTTAAAAATCCGGTTTATGAAGATTTAATTAAAATAATCCTTCAGAGAATAATGGCGCTCGGGCATAATCCGGCAAAACTCATACTTACCGACGATCATTGCCCTATTGAGTTTCTTACCAGAAAACTAATTAAAGACCGTGCCAAAGACCCCCTTGTACTTTAATGTCATAACGATCAAGTTTCACTATTCATCACGAAATATGCTTTAATGCGAAATGTTTTCCTGTATTTAGAACTTCTTTGTCCCGGATTTTGATAGTCGATAAAAACAGTCTTAAATAAGGCAATAAAGTTAAGCGGTTACGCGTTCCGTTATTTCAATTCTATGGCATGTAACTTGCTATAAATATAGCAAAAATCGCTACACAGCTATTGACAATTTGTCTGTATACTATAAAAGAGGATACCGAAATTTTAGGAGGCATTATAATGAAATATATTAAAACAATATTAACAATCACAATTATTGGCATATTTACGTTTACAGCAAACGCGCAGGATAAATCGAAGCTAAAGCTTAACAGAGATACCGAAAACCCCTATATTGAATACGTTCAGATTCTTGCAGAGGATGCCGGTGTATTAAAGAAAAATCCGGCTGCTACATGCATGGAATTCGTTCATTCAATTAAGGGTTACTCAAATCCGCTAATTCCGGTTTTAAACGCTAACGATCCTGATGTTACCCAGGGTCAGATGAACAGATACTTTATTGAGTTTTATGAAGAGTGTATTGAAAAATTCGGTCCCGAAGGAGCCAGAGACGAAAATGCTTTTTTTGTAATAGTTAACGAAATCTTTGACACGCTCAAGGATTACTCACTGAATGATTTAAAAAAGAGATTCAAGGATAAAAAAGGGATAAGAGTTTTTGATTTTGAACTTAAATACAAAAATAAAAAGGTTTTTATCGTTGAATCCGAAGAACCTAAAACGTTTCTAAAAGAGTATTTTGCAATGAATAGATACTTCGTATTAACCGGAATTGTTCCGGAAGTTAAGATTAATCTTAACGCAAGCAACGGCGAAACCGAAACTTACCGGGTTAAAAATGTCGAGCTGGGTGATTCCTCTTTCTTCGATATAGAAAACAAAAGTGATAAAACCGTATCATTTGCCATGAAAAGAGACTCAATATGGATGCACGATTTTCTTGCTATAGTTGAGGGTGTTAAGTGGGGCAATATCCATATGCTTAATCACGGCAGTCTGCCTATATCAATCCCAGCTGATTCAGTGCAGGCCAGAGCTTTCCTCGATTTTGAAAAGATGTATGACAATGATCTTGATGCTGCATTAAAGCGCTTTGTGGGGTTCAATGTATTTATGAAAATCTGGGATGATATTGAAGGTATGCCCGCATATGTTGAGATCACTCAATAACATTTAAGATTTTTGTTTAATCCCGGTGAAGATTATGAACACTCCGAGTGCAATTAAAGGAAGGCTTATAATCTGAGAAGTTGAAAGAGTATTTCCGAACCACATTCCTCTTATCGAATCGGCCCTGAAGTATTCGATTAGAAACCTGGCCAACCCGTAAACGATTAAGAAGATTGCCGCAAACTGACCGTGAAATCTCTTTTTACTTCTGAAAAAAAGAAAATAGAAAAAGAGTGCCTGGGCAACTAACGCTTCCGCAATCTGAGTCGGATACAAAGATACATTCAGCGGTTGCGCCTGCGGTTTTACATGATTGATGATTTTAAAGGTCACTCCTAAAGAAAAATCTGTAGGGCACACCTTACCGTAACAGCATCCTGCCATAAAGCATCCCATTCTGCCGAAAGATAAGCCCAGAGCAACAGCGGGTGTATACATATCGACGGTTCTATGGATATTCATGGAATTCTTTTTCATAAATACAATCCCTGTGATAATGCATAAGAGAAAGCCTCCGTAAAAGGTCCAGCCGCCGTTCCATATCATGAAAATGTTGAGAGGATGCTTTATGTAGAATCCGGGAGCTTCAACTGCAACATGGAACAGTCTGGCTCCGATAATCGCCGCAATTATCATCCACGTGGCCAGGTTTAGAATTTTAGCCGGACTTTCAACATCTCTTTTAAGCTGTCTGAAAATAATCCATGTGCCGACAAAAAAGCCGGCTGCCAGAAAAAGATCATGAGAGCTGACAACAAAATCATCGATTTTTAGTAGTAACGGATACATGTTATAAAGAATGATACCAGTATTTCTAAAGTGTTACAAACTATGTGTCATTGCGAGGAGGTGGAAAAATATAAACGATTTCTTAAATGAGTCATGGCAGATGTTATTTCTCAGGACCCGCAGTCCTTGCAAAGGTGACATATTTGAGACCTTGACAGTGGTATCGGCAATCCCTATATTTTCTATGCACTTTTTAATGAGGTTATTATGAATAATTTAAAAACATTAATACTACTGGCCCTACTTACAGGCCTTTTTATATGGATAGGACAAATGCTCGGTGGAAACAGGGGAATGATAATAGCTTTTGGACTGGCTATTGCCTTAAACGGCATAAGTTACTGGTTTTCAGACAAAATCGTTTTGGGTATCTACAGGGCAAAAGAGATTAAGGAAGGGGATGACCCCTGGCTTCACTCTACTGTGAGAAAACTTGCAACGATGGCCGAACTGCCTATGCCCAGACTTTATTCAATACCTCAGCCGACCCCCAATGCCTTTGCAACAGGCAGAAACCCTGAACACGCTGTGGTGGCAGTTACGGAAGGTATAAGAGAACTTCTGTCAAAGGATGAGTTTGAAGGCGTTCTGGCGCATGAGCTTGCTCATATTAAAAACAGAGACATACTTATAGGCTCAATTTCAGCCGTTTTGGCCGGTGCCGTAATGATGCTTTCAAGATTTGCCTATTTTGCTGCACTTTTTGGAGGAAGAGGATCTGACAGAAGGGGAGGCGGCTTGGAGCTTCTTGTGATGATGATAGTGACACCAATTGCGGCTCTATTAATTCAGATGGCCATATCGAGGACAAGGGAATACAAGGCAGATGCAACCGGAGCAAGAATATGCCATAAACCGAATAGCCTTGCAGATGCTCTTGAAAAACTTTCAGGTTATTCAAAAAGAAAGCCTTTGAAGGTTAACGCATCTACATCTCATATGTTCATTGTGAATCCCTTAACAGGCAAAAGCATACTAAATGCTTTCAGTACACATCCGCCGCTTGAGAAAAGAGTAGAAAAGCTCCGTGCCATGAAAATTTGATTAATGTTAGATTTATTAATTAAGGGTTGGAGTGTTTTCTAAGTCTTGTCA
>CAYYBZ010000040.1:0-827 GCA_964470285.1 uncultured Oligoflexia bacterium | reverse complement strand
ATAAAATTATCAAGGCTTTCCATGCTGGAGCTTTTACAGGCATTTGAAAACTTTTCAAAGGGTATTTCTGCTCTGGCCATGAAATTGTGACCGCCTGCGTGACCGATATCGCTAAAAGCGTTCATTGCCAGCTGGCCGGCATCCCAGCTGTATCCGGCATTTCTGAATGTGATAATTATCATATCATTATATATTGCCGTTACTATTACTTTGTAAACACCCTCAAGTCTCATTAGAAAGTCAGCAACCATTACATTAACTTCGGGTATATCTGTTCTTCCGAGATTAACGTAGATTCTGTCTTTATGAATGCGGTAATTTTTAAGAGCGTATTCGAAATATTTTAGCGCCTCTCTGGGCACCTCGGAAAGCTCGATTTTTTTAAGTAAATTGCGGTCGGCCTTGCTGAAAAGATATCTGAAAGTCAGTATATCTTCGTCTAAAACATGCCTTTCAAGATTATTCGTATCGGTTTTTATGGCGTACAGGAGTGCAGTAGCAAGTTTTTTATTGATTCTTATCCCTGCATTAAGAAGATATTGTGTGAGTATCGTTGCCGTAGAACCTATTTTGGGCCTGACGTCTATAAAGGGGGCTCTAATCCTCTCTCTTCGGGGATGATGATCAATAACTATGTCGAATTTAAACTTTTCCGGAAAAAAGTAGGGTTGGGCATCTACTACTGCAAATTTTGTAAATTCTTTCGTGTTTAGCTTATCGAGCAGGTAAAAATTGTTACCAAGTTCATTCATTAAGATCTTATTTTGAAGCCTGGTTATATTTCCGGTATAGGCAATTTTACTTTTAACCTTCATTCTTGAGAGCAG
>CAYYBZ010000039.1:0-10867 GCA_964470285.1 uncultured Oligoflexia bacterium | reverse complement strand
ACTTATCCGTTTCGTAATACGTACTAACCGTTTATCGGGGTAGACGATATGAGACTTGTAGGAATTCTGGGCCTTCAATTCGTTTTCGCAATGATTGTCTTAAGGCATGATTATTTGAGTTTCCTGGGCATGGGTATACTGGTGCTTCTATTTTTAGTATATGTCATGCAGCATGAAAGCAAAAGGATAGGAAGAATCTGGCAGATAAAGTTTCTGACTTTTTAGCTCTGTCTGACTACGGAGCGAAATTTCTCTTCGGGAATCTTGTAAATGAAAAGTTCTTCTTTGTTTCGAAGGATTCGGTGTGGCCGGGTTTCGGATTTCAGTTTGCTTTTAAAATTCTCCCGACAATAATATTTTTCTCTGCCTTCATAAGCATACTTTACTATCTTGGTATAATGCAGAAGGTTATTGAGGCTTTAGCAAAACCGTACATGAGCCGTTTACTTATACTTTAAACAGAATCAGCCTTCCTTCATTCTCCATATCTGAGAAATCAAAAAGTCTTTTGATGAATCGAAGGGTGTTAAGGTGATAAAAGAATATATGGGTGGGATCATTTTTGTAATACCAGCTCTTAAAATCTGTTTTTTCACAATAAAGCTCGGTTTGGCAAAATAATATGCCTGCCGGTTTGAGTAACGAGCGCAGCAAACCGAACTCTTTTGCGGGATTACGAAAATGCTCAATTACTTCGCAACAGATAATAAAATCATAATTTTTCAAAAGGGCTTTGGGATTCTTGTAGAAAAAGGGGTCGTATAATTCGGGTGAATAGCCTTTTTCGCGCAGAAGCTCTGAGGCTACGGGTCCAGTGCCCGCGCCAAAATCGAGCCCGCAATGGTTTTTGTCAAACTTTTCCGATATCTTTGATACGAGAGGCGAAACAAAATTCCTGTACCCACGGTTTTTTACATCGTTAATATGTTCTTCGTAACGAAGTTTTTCATGTTTTCTTGGAATACGGCACAAGGGATCCAAGAATACGCCCCGGCATTTAAGGCACTGATAATACCTCTTGCCGGGCATTTGAAAAAACAAACGCACCTTATTACCGCACAGGATACAATTCTGAATTACATTGGAATTATGAGGCCCTTCGGCATTGTCATATGGGTTTTGCATATATGTACTACCTGTATAAGTGAAACTGTATAAGTGAAAGCTAATCTCTACAAACTTAGGATTTCAGGCATTTTTACATAAAAGTGTGCATTTAGGTTCTGAAAGTAGAAGAATACCACTAATAGCCTTCTTCGTCTTCTCCAGAAGCAGATAAGAGCAGAATAATTGCTCCCGCAGCAGTTGCAATTTGAGGTGATTGCGCAGAACATATTGCAAAAACTCCATAAGCAGCAGCAGCTTCCCAGGCTACCGCAACTACAACTGCTCCTCCGATAGCAACCATGCCATACTCGACCCATTTTACCCATTTAGGCGGGGCCATTTCCTGGACTTCATAAATTCTATAAATTTCCTCAAGTACTTCCGGGGTGATTGCGGGATAAATCAGGGTTCTTATTTCTTTACCTGTTTCAGGATCAATTTCTATAACTTCTGTAGGAATATTCAGTCTGTCAGGAATGGAAGGAATAAATTCAATTTCTAATCCTGTTTCTTTCTCAGGGATAAAAACAAGTAAATCATCTATAGAAAGATGTGGAGGAACATTTGGAAGGACTAAAGGCTTTTTATCTTCTTCAGACAAGGGTGCGAAATATACCTTATTCACTGTTTTATAGCCGGCATCCATAGGTGTTTTGTTCTTAGCGTTTTTAATCTCTTTCATGTGTTTGGCGCTAAAAGAGCCTCCAAAGCCTGATACCATGCTTAACCATTTTGACAGCTCTTTTCTATTCCAGAAAATGCTTTCTTTGGTCGGAGGTAAAACACCTTTTTTTGCGCCTTCCCAGTTAAAACTGTTTGGTGATCTTGTTACTTGCGGTTCATCTTCCGGATCAGTTTCAGGGATTATATCCGGTGGAAGGGGTTCAGTCAGAATTAATTTTGAATTTTTTGATCCGTTATTACCGTTTCCGTTACCATTTCCATTTCCACTTTCATTATTTTGGGCAAAAGAGTTTGATGAAAACGAAAGAATAAGTAATGAGAATAAGAGAGCTAGAATATGTACTATAAGACTCTTCAAATTAATTACCTCCTAGCAGGGGATCATATAACGCAATGTGATAGATTTTAGTGAGCTTGATGTTAGGAATAGATAAACGGGAAGCAATATTATGTTGCGTAAATTATAAGTCCCAAAGAATAAAAGCTTATTTTAGTCTATGTTTAGACCAAGGACCATCCGTCTTCATCTGCTTTTGCAAAGGTTTATTTATATTCCCCAATTCTCAATTTTTTGATTTTCCATACTTCTAAAGCAGGATTCTGTCGGACAAAGTACACATATAGGGTTCGACTGGCTACATGCTAGGGACGGAAAAATAGCTGTGGAGAACCTTTTCGTTACTTAAATACACTTATGAAGACACTTTTATTACGGTCGTTAAAAAGGATAATGAAGATAAAATAATATATAAACTAAAATATCATTATCCTGACGGTGTTGATAATGATGAAATGACAGAGGCATTTAAGTGCGATTCAGATGGGAATATTATTACAAAATCACCCGAAGGGCAGGTTCAATCAGTAATGAGATTTGATTATGAAGGTGAACTTCTAAAAACCGTTACACTTTCCGATGGATCCGATCAAATAATATCAATTCAGGAATATGAATATGAGAGGTTTGAATAAGCGCTTAGTGAAAGTTATGTAGTGTAAATATTAATCTTTTGACTATGTTAGCATTAGATGGCATAAAATATTGCATCTGGCAAATATATAGCAAATATTTAAGGGAGGAAATCCAATGAATACATTTTCTGATTCACGGGTTAAAACAAATCAAATTATTCTGGATTTTATAAGCATCAGGGGACTAATTTATACTTTTCTGCTTATAACATCTGCAGTATTGCTGCCGGCAGCTGCTCATTTAACCGGAGCTCCGGTTAGAATTCTTCTTCCAATGCACTGGCCTGTTATTCTCGCAGGATTGGTTTTGGGATACAGGGGAGGTGCCGTAGTCGGAATTTTATCACCTGTTGTAAGTTATTTGATTTCGGGAATGCCTTATGCACCAATGTTACTTCCCATGACAATTGAACTTTGTGCATACGGATTATTGACCGGTCTTTTATTCGAAAAAGTAAGGCTAAATGCATTTTTAGCGGTAACAATCGCTCTTGTTGCAGGCAGGATTGCCTTTATTGGTTTGGTGGGTCTTTTTGGATCATTTGGAGATGGTTTTATAATTTACGCGAAAGCGGCTCTTTTACCGGGATTAGCTGCAGCATCGCTCCAGGTTATCCTTCTTCCTGTTATTGCTCGTAAGTGGATAAATGAAGAAAAAAGAGGTAGAAGTAATGAGTAACGGGAATCCAAAACCTTTTGTCCAGAATATATCTCTACGCAGTAATGAATATATAGAGCTTTTTGATTTATCAAGAAACCTCAAACTTCGTTCCGGGTATGTAACTTTGGCCCCGGGTAAAGAAGTAGGTACACACAGCACAAAGGGATATGAAGAAATGATAGTGTTTCTTGAGGGTGAAGGAGAAGTTGTGGCCGGTAAGGATTGCAAGAATGAGGTTAAAAAGGGCTCAATAGCTTATAATCCTCCGAATACGGAACATAATGTGATTAATACCGGATCGGAAGATCTGAAATATATCTATATCGTTACACCGGTCGAATTTTAACCTTCAGATATGTGTTTGCGGAAAATTTCCAGAAAAGATCTATTGTTCTTATTTATTTCCAAAGATATAGCTATTCTTAATTCTCCTGAGGTTTTCTCGTATTGCTTTTGTACTTTAAGTGCGCATCCTCCGTTTCTATATGGTTCTATTTTATGCCAGATATAGCCAAAAAAGTTTCTTGATTTCTTGTGAAAGGCACAAATAGCTAAATCCTCGTTATCTTCAAAATAAATTACTCCATCGTCTGAATGCTTGAGGTTTTTTAATGAACTGCTGTGAAGTTCCGCAAAACCGGCTATATCTGTTCCTGTATCTTCAATAATTGTCACTTTGATTATCGGTTTAAGGCGGCCTTTAAAATTCTCTAAATCGTATCTGACAGAAATATTCAAATCGTCCGGATTAAAAACTTCATTTGACAAAGCTTTTATAGCAATAAGGCATTGACCGTTTTGGAAAAGTCGAATCGTAAGGTGTCTGGGCATTCAATATTTCTACTTTAAGGAAATTCCTGCTAATTGATACATAGAAGCATAATATTTGAGAGAATCAGCCGGGTTTTTATCGATGAATTCAAATTCTATATTGTAATCAGCGCTATTGGCAAATGCACCATTTACAAAATGCTTTTAGCGAGATATTAGATCTTAGTGTTTTCATATTAAATTCCTTAAAAGTTAAGGATAGAGCCAGGTAGTAATAGAACTTGGCTCTATCCTTTCATCAACTATACTAATAAGTATGCAGCTCAAGTTTTACGGTTGCTTTTCTTACGGTACCATCGAACCCGTCATCGACTCTTTCGATCTTTGTTACAAGCTTGCAGTCAACTTCATCAAAACCTTTGTAGCCAGGAAGGAATAGTAGCTTACCTTTTTCGCTTATTGTAGCGCATGTTGTGTACCAGCCTTTATCGGGATGCTCATATCTGATTTCTCCGAACTCCGGGTCATAATAAAGTCCTTCTATCTTCTTTTTGAAAACCTCTAAATGTTGTACATCTTCGTAGTCTCTTGTTTCTTCTTCTCCTACTGAAATCTCGATCCATGCCCTTGGTTCACCGTCTTTGACCGTGAAAGCATAATCGGCTTCAACAATCTCATCCCAGAGATTCAGATTCTTCT
This sequence comes from uncultured Oligoflexia bacterium, assembly GCA_964470285.1. Taxonomy (GTDB): domain Bacteria; phylum Bdellovibrionota_G; class CAYYBZ01; order CAYYBZ01; family CAYYBZ01; genus CAYYBZ01. The sequence goes on along the minus strand of CAYYBZ010000039.1, from coordinate 5,973 downwards.
CAAAAACCAAAATATCCTTGGCATGAGCAGTTGTAGCGGAAAGGAAGACAGTCATAGCGATTGCAAAAAGTAAATTCTTCATAAAATCTCCAATTTGGTTATAAGTTTTTCGCAGCCAATAAAAAGATGGCAAAGTTATAACCAGTATTGATTAAGAATTTGTTAGCGAAAAGATAGATTTTGCCTAAATAAAGAAAAATAAAGGACCATCGTTAGAAGATACTCCTTCCGTTTTCTTTAAAATCCGTTATATGTTTATTTCCCGTTCTATTTGAGTTTCGCTTCAAGTGAGATATTTGTACCGCTGAGTGCCTTTGAAACCGGACAGTTAAGGGCCGTGCTGTTTGCAATGCTTAAAAATTCACTTTCGTCAATTTCGGAAATATCGGCCGTGGTGTTCAGTTTTATCTCTGTTATTTTAAATTCGCCATCGACTTTATCGATAGTGACGATGGAATCCGTATTGATATCCTTTGGAAGATAACCTTTCTTATCAAGCTCATTGGCTAACGCCATTGAAAAACATCCTGCTGCTGCCGCTCCAACCAGCTCTTCGGGATTTGTCCCGGCACTGTCCCCAAATCTGGTGCTGAATGAATAAAGGCTGTCCAGATTACCACTGCCTGCCTTTATCTCTCCTCTACCGTCTCTTAAAATACCTTCCCATCTTGCATTTGCCTTACTCTTTTTCATGATAACTCCTTCCTCTATAGTGTTGATCCCGGTTAGGATCATCATATAAATGTTTTAAGATCTTAAAGGGTTATTATGTATAGTCTAGATAGTATTGAAATAAATACCTGGAGGATAGTATTCGTAAAAATTATCCTCCGGGTAGCATTTTACGTATTTGACCTTCAGTTTGTCGTGTACTTTCCTGGCGCCTGCCTCAAAGGCGTTTCTAACCGCTGCACGGTGTTCCAGTATGTCGTTTACCTGTCCGGTCAACGTTGCTGTTCCGTTTTTTACTTTTACGCTGATATCATCGGAATCCACCATAAAACTCCAGAAAAGCTGGTCACGAATGTCTTCAGCAATGGCTCTATCACTTTTCCATACCCACTTATAAGCCAGCTTAAGATTGTTTTTGATATCTACAACTCCTGTTGTCTGCGAAGCTATTTCTGCTGCTCGCTGCTTTTTGTATACACTGTCCACAGTTCCGTACAGGTAGAGTTTGCGGTTCATTGCAGCAATACTTATATTTTCGTCATTCAAGATCGGGTCCCAAAGCAATGATTCCCTTACATCCTTTACCAGTATCGTGTCGGAAATTTCCTTTTCAGGGCGTACCTTGATCTGGTTTTTGACCCTCCAGATCCCGATCGTATTGCTTGCATCCTTGTATGCGGATCTTTTAGCCATCAGATTATCGACTTTACCTGTAAGAGTCGCTACGCCGTGATGAACGCCAACATCTATTTTGAACTTATTGACTCTGGGGTCGTATATCAGTGAATCCTTAATCGCATTTTCGAGTTTTTTATCACTCTTTATAACGGCAACGCTTTTTTCTTTCCTTTTAAGTCTGTCTTTAGCCCACCATTCAATGTCCAGGTCATTATCAACAGATTTAACTCCGGCTATGTATGCCTTGGTAGTCATCATCGATTTTACATTGGCACTTCCTACTGTGCCGGTTAAGATGACATTTCCGTTGTTGACCTCAACATGCACCGTTTCCTCCGTCAAGAAAGGGTCATATTCCATACTTTTTTCTATTTCCGACTTAATTTCATTATCAGGGCGGGTTTTTCCAAGCTTTACAGTTATATCGTTGGATATGCCCCTTACTCCGATAACTCCTTTTACGGCTTTTTCAACAAGGTTTTTCTCGGTCCATGAATCCACTTTTCCTTTTAATTTTACTTTGCCCTTATCGACCTGAACGTTTATTTCGTATGAATCCGTCGCGGGATCCTTCAGCAGAGCCCGGATCACGTCTTTTCTGATCTCGGAATCGTTCCTTGTCACCGGAAAAACCTCAACTTTGTCTATGACGGATCTCACGCCCTTTATGCTTTGAGCCAGTTTGATTGCCCTGTCCGCGGCTAAAATATTGCCCACGTCTCCCGACACAGTTACTATCCCGTCGTTAACTTTTACGTCTAAAAGATGTGACGATACCATGGAATCCAAAAGAAGGTCGGCCTCAACAGCCGCCTTTATCTTATTATCGGTTATATCGTTTTTGTTCATTTTGGCGCAATAGAGATCACCCGTGGATAAAAACAAGAAACAGAAAGTTATAAGGACGGCTAATGTTTTGAAAATGTTGATACTCATAATTCACTCCGTTCTGAAAAATTTAAGAATTAAACATTTACAATATTATTCCCAGTAAACTTCTCGGCCGTAAAAATCGTAAAGCCTGGTTTCATACTCCCTATTTACCGGTTCGTCTGGGTTATACTCGGGACTTTCTTTGATAGTATCGACTTTTAGGTCTATATCCACCATACGTTGGAACCAGTCCACTTTTTTGATCCAGGATGTTGCTATAAGAACCTTCCTGCCGCCCGGGAACCATTTCTTTGTGTCGATGACCATGTAGAGGATTCTCCAGTTTTTCGTATCGACTATAAAATCCTGTGCCTGACCTATTTTCCCGTCAAGCGCTCTTATGCTGTACCCGGTGGTTTCATTGATCGATCTTAATGGTGTATCTAAAGCTTTCGATTTATTTTCCCACCAATATGGAACGTTCCAGTGATTTAGAATTATTTTTTCGAATTCCCTGCCGATCGGTGCATCGGAATCAAGCGGCGGTGAATCTTTAATCTGTTCCTTGGTCATATCAACCGGAAACTGTCCTGATTTCCACTGAGGTTCTCCGAAGAAAGAAGGATAAATAAGAACCTTACGTCCGGGAAGCCATTTTCTCGTATCTGCGACCATATATCTTATAGTCCATGATTGATCGTCAAAAAGGAAATCATTGCATTGTCCTATGTCTCCCTCTTTCGAAAGCAGGGAATAGTTTTTAAGCGGGTTGATGCTTCTTAACATTTAATCACCTCCCTTTTCGTTCGGTTGGACCGTCAGTACGGGTTTTTCAGAGAGTCTTACGATCTTTTCGGCAACCGATCCGAAGACGAATCGTTTCCATCCGCTTTGCCCGTGTGTCGCCAGAACTATCAGATCTGTATCGTTCTTTTCGGCGGTATCTACAATGGTAGACGCAGGGTTTCCCCTTAAAAGTAAAGGCCTGACCTTTTCCTTTCTGGATACCTTATCCGAGATGACTTCATCGAGTTTCCTTTTTAAGTTATTCTCATATTCGGTTTCATATAATTTATAGTCAAAACCTCTGGCCAGCGGGGGTGAAGGTATCGGAGTTAGGGGTATGTTCTGAATAACATGAACGACCGTAAGCTCGGCATCGAATTCCCTTGCAAGTTCATCAGCCTTCTTTAAAGCTTCGTTGGAATGTGAACTAAAATCGGTAGGACACATAATTTTTTTAAATGGTAACATGTTTAACCTCTCTTTTATTTTTACTTAAAAGATCAAAAAATAATTATTCCGAATGAACCGTTATAACAGGGCAGGGTGAACTTCTTATCACCTTGTCCAGAGTAGACCCGAAAAGAAAACGTTTGATCTTTCCTCTGCCGTTTGAGTGCATGACTATAATGTCAGTGCCGCTTTGATCGGCGAACTTCGTGATCTCATCGGGAATATTTCCTTTAAGTACCTTGGGGTTGACCTCGGTACCTTTTGAAGCATTGTCTTCTATAAGTTTGTTAAGTTTGGCAGTAACCGCCACCTTGGCTTTCGTTTCAAATTTTTCTGACTGTGTTTTGTTAAGCTTCTTTTTATCCGGTACTAAAGACGATAGCTTGAATACATGTGTTACAGTCAGTTCAGAGCCGAATGCTTTTGCAATTTCGTCAGCGAATTTCAGCGCCTTTACGTCCTTGTCATTGAAATCCACCGGACACAATATTTTTTTTACAGGGAACATTCTCACCTCCTTTTTATAGAAGACTACGCTAATGCGTTCTTCCGCTGTAAGTCATATATTTTGAAAAAGCCGTATTGAGCGAATTTGTCATCTCGTACGCTATCAATCTTATCGTGTAAGTTTTATCTATAACGGGTTTATTGCCGCAGTCATCCAATCGGGTCATTTTACGGCTGAATTTTTCTCGCATAGATCTTAACTGGCTGATATCGTAAAAATAATTCATACTACCTTCTCTTCCGATTTCATCACTTTTAGCCTTGAGCAGTTCAAAGTTTTTATCCCACATATTCAGCCAGGAATTGATTCTTTCAAAAAAATCAACTCTTGATTCCATAAATCCTCCTTTTTTATTAGAACAATTAAAATTAATTAACATAAGGTATCACATCAAATAATTAATATACAAACTAACGTATTTATCTCGAATTGTCAAGGCTCTGCCAGATTAATGTAACAAATTGTAATTAAAGATTATTTCGGGCTTGATATATTTGTAAAATAGAATTATTTTAAGACTAAAGATTAGTGGTCAAATAAATGATTAATGATTTTGGAGGTAATAAATGGCACAAAAAGATTTTAGTGATAAGGATATAAGCAAGTTTAAAAAATTACTCGAATCCAAAAAAGATCAGGTAGTCAAAGAGATCAGTACCTTTCTGAAACTAAAATCAAGTAATGATACTTTTAGAACAAAAGGCGACTTTGCGGATATTGCACAGGCAGAAAAAGACGGTGATGTAAGAAGAGAAAGACTAAGGAAGAATCAAAAACTTCTTCGAGAAATTGAGCACGCCATTGAGAAAATTCAAAACGGAGAATACGGATCTTGCGAAGGAACCGGCATGCCTATAAATAAAAAGCGTCTAAAAGCCAGACCCTGGAGTAGGTATTCGGTAGAATACAAGGAACAACTTGAAAAGCAAAACCGTTAAGATAAAACGTAGGTATAAGCATATGAATAAAAAAAATTCCGTACTGATAACAGGTTCAAGTTCGGGTTTTGGTAAATTGACGGCAAAGCTTCTTGCATCTTCGGGTTTTAAGGTTTTTGCTACGATGAGAAAAATTAAGGGTAAAAATAAACAAGTAAGATCACAGATGCTCAAGTGGGCTTCTAAGAATAAGTATTATCTGGAAATTGTGGAGCTTGACGTTACAGATGAAAGATCCATAAAAAAAGCCGTTCTTTATGTAAACGAGACTGCCGGTATAGACGTTCTTGTAAATAACGCAGGTCTTTTCTGTGAAGGGATAAACGAGGGATTCACTCTGGAGCAGATCAAATCGGTTTTCGACGTCAATTTCTACGGGGTGGCAAGAATGAACAGAGCGATTCTGCCCCTTATGCGTAAAAGAAAAAGCGGCCTTATCATATATGTTTCCAGCGGAGCCGGAAGGATCACATCTCCCTTTATGGGCATTTACTCGGCCTCCAAGTTTGCCCTTGAAGCTCCGGGGGAGTGAACAGGCTCAATGACCTTTACGAAGAGATACGGAAAGGAAAGATCGAAAAATTCAACAAACTTCTTGAGTGTAAAGAGATATAATCGAACTTTATAAAATACGAGAGCGAAGTAATCATATATTTTTTCTTTTAAAGTTCTTCGATCCGAATTTTCAGGGATAGAAGTTTACGCATATCCTTAAATTAATTAGCTCGAATCCCGTCCGATTCTTTGAAGCGAAGAAGTTTTGCGTTTATTGCTACCGTGACGGATCTTTTCCTGATCTCTTTAATTTTTTCTGTCGCCCAGTGCAACGGCACCTTTTAACTTATATCGACTCTATAAATTACGTTTTTGGCGCCGCCTGAAAATGCCGTTTCGATTTCCATCTGTATTCTTCATTGAGCTTATTAATGACATTTTTTACATTATGAACGTCGGAAACAGCTTTGAGTACGCGATCTATCTGATCCAAGGCGTATCAATATCTGGTGAACCACTCTAAAAGAGTCGTTACACTGTAATTGTTCCTGTCATTTGGATTTTCGGTATAGG
>CAYYBZ010000038.1:1358-10997 GCA_964470285.1 uncultured Oligoflexia bacterium | reverse complement strand
CCGTTTTGTTTTATCCTTGTGTATTTTCCACCTTCCTTTATCAGTTTGGATATTCCGCGCTTGTAAGAAATGTAAACGCCGTCGGCAACTTCTTTCTTTTCAGGGGGCAGATATCTTTTCTTCATTCTCTTAAAGTAATCATCATCGGAGGACAGTTTAATTCTCATTTTATCGTAATAATCATCGCTCTTGACGCGGTTTAAGTATTTTCTGTCTTCCTCTTTTCTTGCCGCAAGAATTTTATCTATTGTAGCGCCCTTAAAGCTGCTTCCCTTTTTTTCAGATGAATACTCATTAATAAAGCCGTCTGATTCTACAACTGTCAGTGTGCCTACCGAACCGAGTGAGATTTTAATTTCATAATTAAAGGTCCATCCTATACCGAAAGGGCCTTTTCTTTTTGAGAAACTGTTGTAAGCCCTGAAAACCTCAAGTGGAATTCCGAAGCAGGGCAGATAAAAGTCCTGAATAGGCAGATAAAAATTGCCCGTGCGTGTATTGACGGGATCGGGCGGATAATGCTCATAAAAAATATCAAACGCCGTAGATTTGCCTAAACATTTATTATTTTCGGTTTCGAATGAATATAAGTTGCCGGAAAAAAACAAAAATAACAGAAAGAGGATTAAGGTCTTTTTCATAATTTAAGTAATCCTTCAAATATTGTGCCAGTATTTAATTATCTGTTCGAGTGAGGTTATTGTCAAGCATGCAATCTTTTTATATCAACTGTTCCGGATAAAACATATTTGCTGCTTCGCTCTCGCTCTCGTTTCGCGACCCACATAAGATAATAGAGCGCTTGCTTCGACAACTCGCTAAAGCTCAAACACGTCGAAGCATCCTTTACAGGAACACGTTCTATTATCTTTGTGAGGGCCCCGCTCTCCTCCCGCTGTACGCTCTTCGCAAATATGTTTTATCCGGAACAGTTGATATAAATGATTAAATTATTTGGAAAAGACGAACTCGTCTTTTGAGTTTAGGGTGATTTTTATAGTATCGCCGTCTGAAAAATCACTGTCGAGAATGTTCATTGAAAGAGGATTTTCAATATATTTTTGAATGGCTCTTTTTAATGGACGCGCGCCGAACTGAGGGTCATACCCTACTTTTGCAAGTTTCTTTTTGGCCGGTTCATCAATGTTTATCGTGATATTTCTGTCTTTTAATCGTAAAGAAAGTATTTTTGCCTGAATATCCACTATTTTCTCAATTGCATTTTCATCAAGGCTGTTAAAAATTATAATATCGTCAATTCTGTTTAAAAACTCGGGTTTAAAATACTGATGCATAAGTTTGTTTATTTCCGTTTCTATCCTTTCTTTATCCCGGCTGTCCATTTGAAGTATTTGAGATGAACCGATATTGGAAGTCATAATGAGAACCGAATTTCTAAAATCAACAGTTCTGCCCTGACCGTCAGTCAGTCTTCCGTCGTCAAGAATCTGCAGAAGAACATTAAAGACATCCGGGTGAGCCTTTTCTATTTCGTCGAACAGAATTACGCTGTAAGGTTTTCGCCTTGCGGTTTCTGTTAAAAATCCGCCTTCTTCGTATCCGACGTAACCCGGAGGTGCACCTATAAGCCTTGCTACGGAATGTTTTTCCATAAATTCAGACATGTCTATTCGAATCATTGCATTTTCATCGTCAAAAAGAAATTCGGCCAAAGCTTTGGCGGTTTCGGTTTTGCCTACTCCTGTCGGGCCCAGGAATATGAAAGTTCCCACTGGTTTATTGGGATCCTTTATCCCGGAACGGGCTCTTCTTACGGCATTGGAGACTATCTTAAGTGCTTCATCCTGGCCTACTACTCTTTTATTAAGTCTTTCTTCCATTTGAGAAAGCTTATCTTTTTCTCCCTCAACTAACTTTTTAACGGGTATGCCCGTCCAGTTTGCCACTACTTCAGCAATATCTTCGCCGTCAACTTCCTCTTTGAGAAATTTGGCTTCTTTTTGTATTTCAGAGAGCTTAACATTTACCTGGTCCAGTTTCTTCTCTAACTCCGGGAGTTTTCCAAATTTGTATTCGGCGGCTTTATTTAAATCGCCCTTTCTTTCAGCCTGAGCGGAGAGGTTTTTTGTTTCCTCGATTTCTCCCTTTAGGGATCTTATTTGTGTAATTATTTGTTTTTCCTTTTGCCAGCGGGCCTTCATCAGATCCGATTTTTCTTTAAGCTCTGACATTTCTTTTTCGATTTTTGAAAGTCTCTGTTTTGAAAATTTATCTTTTTCCTTTTTTAAAGCCTGCTGTTCTATTTGAAGCTGAACTATCTTTCTTTCAACCTCGTCAATTTCCTGAGGCATGGAATCGATCTCTATTCTTAAGCGCGAGGCGGCTTCATCAATAAGATCAATCGCTTTATCAGGTAGAAATCTATCGGTAATATATCTGTTTGAAAGGGTGGCGGCATTTACTATAGCCGAGTCCTGTATTCTTACTCCGTGATGAATCTCGTACTTCTCTTTTAAACCCCTCAATATTGAAATCGTATCTTCAACTGAAGGTTCTCCGGTCATTACCGGTTGGAAACGTCTTTCAAGGGCAGCGTCCTTTTCTATATATTTTTTGTACTCCTTAAATGTGGTAGCGCCTACACAGTGAAGCTCGCCTCTTGCCAGAGCAGGCTTTAACATATTCGAAGCGTCCATAGAGCCTTCGGAGGCCCCGGCTCCTACAAGAGTATGTAACTCATCTATGAAAAGAATTATTTCTCCGGCGGAGGAAGTTATCTCTTTTAAAACGGCTTTTAACCGGTCTTCAAATTCACCTCTGTACTTTGTTCCGGCTATCAGCGAGCCCATATCCAGCACAACTATCCTCTTGTTCTTTAACGTTTCCGGAACATCTCCGGAGTGAATCCTCTGGGCCAGCCCTTCGACTATTGCCGTTTTACCGACACCCGGTTCACCTATCAAAACAGGATTATTTTTGGTTCTCCTTGAGAGAACCTGTATAACCCTTCGTATTTCCGTATCCCTTCCTATAACCGGATCAAGTTTTGATTTTGAAGCCAGTTCGGTTAAATCTTTTGTAAATCTTTCCAAAGCCCTGAATTTCCCTTCAGGATTTTCATCCGTTACCCTGTGAGAGCCTCTTATAGCTGTTAACGCTTTCAAAATGGAATCTTTGCCGATCCCATATTTAGCAAGCAAATCAGATGCATCACAGCTTTTGTTAACCGCTAATGTTATTAAAAGATGCTCGGTACTAATGTAAGTATCTTTTAAGCTTTCGGCTTCGGATTTTGCTTTTTCCAACAGCTTGGCAAGATTGGGTGAAATGTACGTTTGAGTATTGGCCCCGGTTATTTTGGGAAGATTATCAATAAGATTTTTTGACTCATTAAGGCAGGCAGTATAATCCGCACCTATTTTTTCTACAATGGGCTTTACAAGGCCGTCTTGCTGCTCTAAGAGGGCATAAAGAAGGTGTTCCGGAGTAATCTCCTGATTACCGTTTTGAACGGCCAGTGACTGAGCTGCTTGAAGGGCTTGCTGTGATTTTATTGTTAATTTCTCTATATTCATATAAAACCTTTAAAATCGTGGCCTTACGTCGGTAAACCCTAGCCGGTTTTTGTCTGATACTTTAATAACTATTTAAAATAAACGCATTAAAATGCGTTTTGTCAAGGCAACGGGACTAAATTATTTTTCTGTGACGTACTGATATTTGAATGAAATATAAAGGGGTGAACCGAAGCGGTTAACCGTAAAAGTTATAATCTCACCGCCCTTAAGTTCTTTTAGGAAATTTTTATAGTCTTTATGATTCTTAATTTTAATTTCTTCGGGTTTGTTTTTACCCGGGTGTTTAAGCGTTATAACGTAAATAATATCGTCGTAAATGATTCCTTCTTTGGAGGCAAGACTGTCTGGATCGACTCCGATTACGGTAATTCCCGAACCGTAGGGTAATGTATCTTCCGTATACAGACCGAGAATATCGTATGGGGGTGATTTGGTAATGTTGTTTGAATTTTCGATTCTTGTTATAAGTTCTCTTAATATAACGTCTTTTGTAAATTCCGTATTATCTCTGATAATTTTAATTTTTATGTGTCTTGACGGTTTTGTATTCTCAATCAATTCGTACATCTGTTCGGAAGACTTAATATTTTTTCCTGTAAACTCGGTAATTACATCTTTAATTTTCAAGTCCGCGGCTGAAGCGGGGCTTTTGTCGGCTATCTCAACTATCATTGCACCCTCTTTCGATTTTAAGCCTAAACCCTCTGCCAAAACGGGTGTGACCGATTGAATAAGAATTCCAAGATACCCTCGTGTTACTTTTCCGAATTTCTTTAATTCCGGGAGAACGGTTTTTGCTGAATTTATCGGAATTGCAAATCCAATTCCTGCATCGCTTGTAGAGACGGCAGTGTTAATACCTATAACTTCACCTCTGTAATTTAAAAGGGGACCACCTGAATTACCAGGGTTAATAGCGGCATCAGTCTGGATGAAATTTGCAAATCTCTTTGTTGAACCGGAATATTCTACTGTCCTTCCTTTAGCGCTGACAATTCCCTGTGTAACGGTGTTTGAAAAGCCGTAAGGGTTGCCGGCAGCCATTATCCATTCGCCTACGGAAATATTCTGTGAGTCGCCGAGATAGAAATACTTGAAATTATTTTCTTTTGAGTCAATTTTTAGAAGCGCGATATCGGAGAAAATATCCAGGCCTATTACCTTGGCCCGGTATTTCTTTTTAGAGTCGCCCAGAAATATACTGATAAAATTGGCCTTTTCCACAAGATGAGCGTTTGTTATAAAATAACCTTCTTTACTTATTATGAAACCCGATCCAAGGCTTATTCTTTGATCGGATTTAGGATACATATCTAAAAATTTTTCTATAAGACCGTCCTCACTGTCGGTAGGTATTTGTAGAGTGACTCGTCTGTTTAAATCTGTTTCTGTCGTGAATATGTTAACTATGGCGTTTTTATATTTGTCGTTAAGGTATGTGAAGTTTGGGATTTTTCTCTTTTTGGGTGTTGCGAAATTCTTTTCGGACCATATCCCGTGTTTAACCGCGACGGATTGTTGTTTTGCATGAATTTCGAAGTGATAAAAAAGAGTAAGGAACGGTATTAAGCAAAAGAAGACTAGTAATCTTTTAGCATTCGACATTATTTGTTAGTCCGTCGTTTTTGTTCCTGAACATATCTCATTCTTAAATCAAACAAAGAGTTTTCAAGTATGTTTGATTCATTTTCATCAAGATTCCCTTTAGTTTTTTCCTCAATCATTTCTATCATGTCAATGTTCTGCCTTGCAAGCTCTAGATTAATCTCCTTATTCTGCCCGGTTGGGTCTTCAACAGCCCCGAGATTAATAAGCGTCGAGGTATGCAGCGAGATTATAAAAGTTGCGAAATCAATTTTCGGAGTATCTGCATTATTTTCAAATGCTCTACGGTTGTTTTCTTCTTTTAAACCGGGTTTTTGGTGTTCCGCAGGAGTTTGTTCAGACGGTTTATTTTTACTTTCTTCTGAAGTTTCCTTTACATTGCCGGTAGAATCGAAGGGTCTACGGTCCGTAGTTTTATAATTTTTCTTTTCTTCTTCCTTCATTTTTTAGCATCACTTTTTTTAGATTTAGAATCCTGAGTACTTTCGGGGGATGACTTTTTGTCAAAGATTTTAAGCACGGGATCAAGATCGAATTTCTTAATCTTATAGTAGGGAGCCAGTCCCTGCTTCCATACGTAAACGTGCTTGCCGTCAGGAGACGTCTTGCCGAAGGCGATTTTACGGGTATCCTGTAGAACTTTCGATATTTCAAGAATACCGTTTAAATCGTTGATTCCGTACTTATCGGCAGCTTCATTTTTATCGTAGACATCGATGTAGTCTGCAATCTTATTCTCGGTGACAAAATTAATTATCTTTTCAACGTCGCTTTGAATATCTTCGGGTTTTTCGGTTTTATCGTAAAGGGGAGGGCCGTCGCCTTCTGTTTTAACCTCCCAAACCTGATTGTCATCCTTTTTTGTTTTGGCAAAAATGACTTTTTTATCTCCCTTTTTAAATGTAATGTTGCTTATTTTATCCTTGTCCTCGATATACAATTTACGGTTTCGTATATTTTCAAGGTCCTTAATAATGTTTTCATATTGTGTAACGGCGGCTTTATATATGAAGTTTTTGTTTCCGCCCGTGGCATATATCTGATTGCCGTCTGTTTTGGCTCCGAACATTATTTTGCCGGCAACAGTGTTTCCCCTGTTGATGAAAAGACCCAGAAGCGAGTCATTTGTGAATCCATATTTTTTAGAGCTTTTTTGTGAAATGAATTCCTTGGCTCGGTAGTTTGCAAATGTGCTAAGTATTCTTTTGGCAACTTCCTGATCGGCCAAGTCACTTTTTAAGCTTAATATCCATTTACCGCCCTTAAGATCAAGTTCGGTAGCCTTACCTTGGTAGTTTATTTTCATTTTGACAATGTCTTTCCTGTCAAAATCGGCAAGCTTTTTTGAAACAATATTTGTCATTTCCAGGGCCAAATCCTTTTCAAGACCGCTTCTGACCTCAAAAACTACCGGGCTGTCTTCTCTTTTAAGGTATACTTTTGTGCCTAAAGCTTTGGGCTTACCCAGAGAAAATCCTATAATTTTTCCCTCATTCTTCATCTCTTTTTCTGATTTTGATTTACCCGAGCCCTTTTCTTTAAGCACAAGGTTGAACCTGGCAAAAGGATTGTTAAGTCCCCATTGGGAAGGAGTTTTACTAAAATCCTCACTGGGAAACTCCACGGCTCTCATATTGATAATGTTATTTATGAATTTTGTAATTTCAGATTTTTCAGCTTTGGTATCAAAAGGCGTGGCTATTAAGTAATCATTCTTATGCTTTGAAACTTCGACCTTTCTTTTGCCGTCTTTAAAAGTTGCTTCAATCCTGTCTACGGAATCCTTCTCGAAATCAAATATTTTTTTGTCGCGAAAATCCTTCATTTTTTTGTTGTGAAGATAATGAAGTGATGTATCAACCAAATGGACTTCATTGGAGTTTACATATTTTGCATACTGGGCATCCCCGTCCGGATTTTTATCGCCGAAATAAACTGTTTTGGTTTTTTCCTTGTCCCCCTTCGATTTATAAGTGTATTCAATTGTAAATGAGGGCTTATCCAAAGAGAAATTTTTCAAATCGGAATCATTTATTTCAAATTTTCTTATCGAGGAAAGTTTTTCCATGTTGGAAATTATTCCGGATAATAAAGTCCTGTCAGCTTTTGCATTGACAGGTTCCATAAGCTGCCAGCCGGGATCGATTTTCTTGGGTTCCTTTTTGTCCGGCGGTTGTTTTTTAATTAAAAATTCGCCTTCATCGGTAAAAAACCTGATTTGGGTTATTTCATCTTCGCTTACACCGAAGATAAGCTTTCCCTTTTCTTCAAGTTCAATTTTTTCGTCTTCGCCTTTCTTAACATAAATTAATGCGCCGATTAAAAGACACATCAACAGAAAAGCTATAATAGTATTTCTTAGAGTCATTTCTTTCTCCTGAAAATCCAAATTACAAGTCCCAGTATAAGTATCAACTCGGGGATGCCTAAAACACAAACGTAAAAAACAATATTTGTCTGTTCAGGTGTGAGCACAATGCTCGATGTTCTTAAGAGTTTGGGCCGTATTGAAATTTTAATCTCTTCGCCCCAAAGCCATGCAAGCATATTTAATGCCATGTCATAATTGTATTCTCTGGATGTAATGTTGTTATTCGAAAGAAAGGTTGAGTTTCCTACCCATACGGATTTAGATATCTTTTCTTCGGTGGTTATATCTCCCTTTTCCTGTGCAATTGTATGGATTTTATTTTCAACAGCCGCGGCGATGGGTACTGGCCCCGGTATGTCAACAGGATCAATTTCGGCTTTTTTCTGTCTTAGAATTTTGTCGACGTCTCTTTCGGCCCAGCTATGTCCTTTGCCTTTGGCTGAAAATACAAGTTCGGTTACGGTCGAGTCTTTTCCGACACTTTTTGCTTTTGTAACCGACCGTACTCCGTTCTGGAAAAACGTCATATTGCCCTGTTTTTGTAAGGGTTCCGTTATAGGATGGGATGCATATTCGGTGGCATGAACCGAGGATTCCAGGGTGGTTCCCAGAAAGAGCATTTTATGTTTTTCAAGAACAAAGTCTTTACCTAAGGAGACCCCCTGTTTTCCTGCTACGTCTTCCAGTCCGGTATCAAGAACACTCATTTTAACATTGAGTTTTTCATCCGGGATTCTCGGATCCAGAAGAAAAAGACCCTTCCCGCCGTCATCCAAATATTTTCCGATTGCCGCTGCCTCCATTTTTGTGAAGGGTATTTTGGGTCCTATTACGGCCAGGATATTACAGTCATCGGGAATTCCTTCCGTCACTGAGGCAAGTGTCTTTGTTTCAAAGCCGTCATTCTTCAAACCTCCTGCCAGAGCCGATATTCCGTTAGCGTCGTCGGAAGTCAGGCTCATTTCTCCGTGTTTTGATGTAAAACAGACTTTTGCCTTTTCAGTTCTTATGACTTTCATTATGGCGCTTGTAATGGCCTGTTCAGTCACGTCCGTTATCATATTCTGTTCACCTTCGCACTCGATAAGTATGTTTCCGTCTTTGGCATCGTGAAGTTTTGCTTTTTGGGGTTCTACATCCGGGTCTACGAAATCAACTTTTATGAATTTGGACTTATAAGTGTATTTATCCAGTACATCTTCCAGGAATTTCTTGTTGGGATTTTTGTCGACGAAAAAGGGAGTTATGGTAACCGTAGTATCAAGGCTTTTAATAACGTTTATTGACTGCTCTGATAGTGTATTGATCCCGGCTTCAGTTAAATCTTTCTTCCATTTAATGTAAAATCCGAATCCGTTCAGAACTATTATGATTATAAGAACGAAGATTGAATAAACGATGGAGTTAACCGCATATTTTGTAGATTTACCTAAAACGCCCTTTCTGATGTCTTTAAAATTTAAGATGAAATGAAATATCGCAAGAATCAAACCGTAACCTGCCAGAAACCACCAGTATTTGCCAATATCAAGATCTTTTCTGAAAACCAAAGCCAGGGCAAAAAGCAAATGGGGAATTATCAGATAGGGCAGTTTTTTTGGTTTTGAAAATCCTTCTAAATTGAATCCGAAAAACACGACAAAAAGTACGGCTGACGGAATTGCAAAAGCATATATGTTTTTAGCAGAAGATCCGGAAATGAAAACAGCAAGTACGCTTAAAATTATAAGCAGAGCCGTGCCCAGGAATTTCTTGCTGCCGGTAAAAGTAAAAACAAAATACCAAAGGATAAAGGCCAGTCCTGTGTATATATGTACGTAGAGAAACATGGATGTTATCTGTGTAAGGGCATAAGTGATAATTCCGAAAACAAAAAGTATTAGCCCTATTACACCGACAGATGTGGGGGCCTTTTTAGTTAGCCAGTTCGAAACTTTCTTTGCTATTTCTATAATAAAACCCATAATTACCTCCACTTGATTGATTCGACGGATCTTTTGGTGAGAAATAGAAAAAAGACCGTCAGGGTAACGAAGTACATAAGATCCTTAAAATCAATAAGCCCTTTTATGAAATTTCTTATATGGGCGGTTACGGATAAATATTCAACCAGGGCACGCAAGG
>CAYYBZ010000038.1:0-1348 GCA_964470285.1 uncultured Oligoflexia bacterium | reverse complement strand
GGGTTCCTTCGGCTCCGCCCACCATATTGATTATGAAAAGAAAAAGTAAAATTACAAACGAAATAACGGCGGCTATTATCTGATTTTCGGTTAAAGATGAGGTGAAAAGCCCTATTGATACGGCCATAACTGTAAAAAGCACAACTCCTATGTATCCGCTTATTACAGGACCGAGTTCAGGGGGCTGTTTTGCATAATGAAATAAGAGCCACTGATAAACAATAGTAGGAACAAGCATGATTAAAACAAAAATAAAAGAACCCAGAAATTTCCCGCCGATTATCTGATTTATGCTGACAGGAGAGGTCATAAGAAGTTCTTCTGTTCTATTTTTCTTTTCCTCAGCGAATGATCTCATCGTCAGAAGGGGAATTAGAAAAAGGAAAATGAACAGCATATTAAAAAGGACGTTTGCGATGACGGTTGAATTAAGATTTATCTGAGCAAGAATTTCAGGATTTTTATAAAAACGCATCAGCTGCTGATAATACTGAAGCCTTTTGGCAAATTCTATAAGGCCTCCGTAAAAGAAATATCCGGTCAGAAGAAGAAAAATCATTAAAGTTACGTATGCGACCGGGGAAGTAAAGTATGATCTGATTTCCCTTCCGGCGATGGAGCAGGATTTTCCTATAGGATCGAAAATTCCGCCTATAATAGCTTTTACCATTTTAACAAACCTCCTTGCGGATTAATTTTTTTAAGCTGCATTAGCAGTTTCCTTTGTAACAAGCTCTATAAAAACCTCTTCAAGCGATTTACCTGCAGTTAAGGATTCAATCGAACCCTGGGCAATAATTTTGCCCCTGTTTATTATTATTGCCTTTTCACATGTCATAGATACTTCGGGAAGAATGTGTGTACTGAGAATAACTGTATGATCACCGGCAAGGCTTTTTATTAACTCTCTGATTTCACGAATCTGTCTCGGGTCAAGCCCGATGGTAGGTTCGTCGAATATCAAAACTTCGGGTTTATGAACTATGGCCTGAGCAAGGCCGACTCTTTGTTTATAGCCTTTGGAAAGATTGGCAATGACCCTTTTCCTTACTTCTTTAAGTCCGCACCGTTCTATCGCCCATTCAATTCTTTCCTTTTTCTCTTTTCGGGGGATTTCCTTTATTTTGGTAATGAACTTAAGATATCCGTTAACTGTCATGTCGGGATAGAGAGGAGGCTGTTCAGGCAGGTATCCGAGCCTTCTTTTGACATCTACCGGATTTTTTGCAACATCGAAACCGGCTACAAGTGCGCCACCGCTAGTTGAAGGAATAAACCCGGTGAGCATCCTCATGGTGGTTGTTTTTCCAGCCCCGTTGGGTCCTAAAAAGCCGACTATTTCCCCCTT